>JAHJBU010000061.1 GCA_018813375.1 Patescibacteria group bacterium | reverse complement strand
GTTACGTCTTAAAACCCATTTGCCCTTCTAAGGAAATTATCGTATCATCAATACTTACTAATGTCTGATAAAGTATCATCCGATCAACATAAACACTCAGATTTATTTTTTCCCAAAGCTGCTATTATTTTGGTTCGCATATTTGGCTCTTGGGCCAGCATAGCAATTCATACACTCATATTTTTAGGATGGTTTTTTTTCAACTTAAATTTAGAGCAACTTCTAGTCATTGTATCCATAGAAGCTATCTATTTTTGTATTTTTATTTTAATGGCTGAAAACATTGAAACAGCTCAGAGAGATAACCAACAAGAAGCTAACCGTCAAAAAGATATGAGGGTGATTAGGCAAGATGCTCGCGTTGATGAAAAATCGCTTAAAGAACTTGGGTTAATTAAAAAACAACTAGATACCTTGTATAATGCTATTCAAGAAAGAAAAATATGACTAAACGTAGCTTTAAACGAATTTTACTCAAAATAGGTGGAGAGTCAATGCTAGGGAAGCGTAATTTCGGTATTGATCCCAATGCAGCACAAAACGTCGCTAAAAATATCAAGTCTATCTACGCTAAAAATACTCAAATAGCTATTGTAATCGGAGGTGGTAATATTTTTCGCGGGGTTGCTGGTGCAAAAGCTGGTATTGATCGCGCTACAGCTGATTATATGGGAATGCTGGCCACAGTTATGAACGGCCTAGCCCTTCAAGATGCAATTGAAAAAATGGGTGTTCCCACTAGATTGCAATCAGCACTAGATATGCCAGCAGTGGCTGAAAGCTTTATTAGAAGAAGAGCTATTAGACATATGGAAAAGGGGAGAGTAATAATTTTAGTAGCAGGCACTGGCGTACCTTACGTAACAACAGACACTGGAGCTTCTCTACATGCTCTAGAACTAGGATGTGATGTGCTTATGAAAGCTACTAAGGTTAATGGTATTTTTGACAAAGACCCTATTAAGTATCCTAAGGCTAGAAGATATAAAACTATTAACTTTAAAGATGCCATTATTCTTGATGAGGTTCAAGTTATGGATACCACTGCTCTAGCCATGAGTAGTGAAAATAATATGCCTATAATGATTTTCAAACTATTTGAAAAAGATAATCTGCAAAAAGCTGTCATGGGTGAAGATATTGGCACCTATGTCGGCAATGATGTTAAAACAATTCTAACAAAAGAATAATTACTTCTTAAGGAGTTAAATATGATAAATTTTGGCATTAATGGGTTTGGTCGTATAGGACGCACTTCCTGTCGGGTTTGGTGGCTACATCACCGACAAAATTTAAATCTTAAAATGATCAACACATCTGGCTCAATGGAGCTAGAGGAGTGGGCTAGCTTATTAAAACACGACAGTAATTATGGTAGGTTTGAGGCTGAGATAACCACCCAAGTACATCAATCTAAAAATGATGTATCTGATCAAGACCCAGTTTTAGGGACTCTTACCATCAAAGACAAAATTGGCTCAAAGCAAATTGAGATTACTGCCCAAAGAAACCCAAATAAATTACCTTGGGGAAAAAATGAAGTTAAAATAGTTTTAGAATCAACTGGAGTATTTCTCACCAAAGACAAAGCCGCTCTTCATTTTGAGGGCGGAGCGCAGTATGTCATTATCTCTGCTCCTGCCAAAGATGGTAATGTCAGTTCAGCCATTATTGGTGTCAATCAATTTAGACCTGGTGAAAAAGTGCTCTCAAATGAGAGTTGCACCACCAACTGCGTTGCTCCAGTAGCAAAAATTATGGAGCAAGAGTTTGGTATAGAAAAAGCAGTCATGACCACAGTCCATTCCTATACTGATGATCAAAACCTGCAAGACAACTCGCACAAAGATCTGCGCCGCGCTAGATCGGCTGCAAAAAACATTATTCCCACTACAACTGGAGCCGCTATAGCTACTACTCGCATTATCCCAGAGCTAGATAAAAAATTTGATGGAATTGCCATCCGGGTACCTACCTCAGTAGGCTCTTTATCAGATATGGTCTTTTTGACTTCTAGAAATACTACGGTTGAAGAAGTTAATCAAACTTTTATCAAAGCCTCAAAAAAAGATAATTGGCAGGGAATCTTAGCAGTAACTGATGAACCCATTGTGTCCTCAGATATCATTGGGCGCAGTGAGTCATCGATCGTAGATCTAAGTTTTACCAAGGTTGTCGGTAACAATTTAGTAAAAATCCTCAGCTGGTATGACAACGAGTGGGCTTATTGTCATAGATTGATTGAGCAGATACAGCTAGTTCGCTAAATAAAGCAAATCTTAATTTAATACACTTCCTGTAATCATAGTGTGGTTTACTTCTGTTTAATGATAGCTCGCACCTACACCGCTACTACCCATGGTCTAGAACCAGTTAAAATTGAGGTTGAGGTAGACTCTAATCGTGGTACGCCTACTTTGGTTTTAATTGGCCTAGCCACCAAAGCTGTTGAAGAATCAAAAGAGAGAATTACTTCAGCGCTAATTAATTGCGGGATTCGGATCCGCAGTCGTCGGACAATCGTCAACCTTGCCCCAGCTGACATTAGAAAAAGTAGCCCCACTTTTGAGCTCGCTATCGCTATTGGCATGCTCAAAATGTACAAAGAAATTAACATTAATACTGATGACACTATTTTCTTTGGAGAATTATCGCTAAGTGGAGAATTAAAGTCAATTAGGGGAGCATTGCCATTGGTCATTGCAGCTCGTCAGATGGGGTTTAAAAAAGTAATTTTACCAGCAGCAAATAAAAAAGAAGTTGCAATTATTTCTGGAATAACTATTTACCCCATAAAACACTTACAAGATTATTTAATCTTTTCCAAAGGAGGAAAACCACTGGTTAAATTAGCTAATAAAAAGTTTAAACCAAATCACCTAATAGGAGACTCTACGGATTTTAAAGATATTTATGGACAAGAAAATGTAAAACGAGCCTTAACTATTTCCGCTGCAGGGGGTCATAACGTCCTGTTAATTGGACCACCTGGGGCTGGAAAAAGCTTATTAGCCAAAGCCATCAGCTCAATTCTGCCACCCCTAACAGAACAAGAAGCCATAGAGGTAACCACTATTTATTCAATTTCTCATAATAAAATCACTGATCTAATTAGTTGTCGCCCTTTTCGTGCTCCACATCACACAACTTCCTATGTTGGACTAATCGGTGGTGGTAGATACTTAAAACCAGGAGAAATATCCTTAGCCCACCGTGGCATCTTATTTCTTGATGAATTTACTGAGTTTGATCGTCATAGTTTAGAAACCCTCAGACAACCTCTAGAAGATAGAACAATCACCATTATTCGCGCTCGTGGGTCAGTCACTTATCCAGCTGCATTTTCCTTAATAGTAGCAGCAAATCCCTGTCAGTGTGGCTGGCAGGGGAGTTTACAAAAAATTTGCCGCTGCTCAAAATTTGATCTCAATAGATATCAAAAAAAGTTTTCTGGGCCAATACTTGATCGGATAGATCTTTTTGTAAGAGTCAAACCAGTCAACCTTAAAAAAATATCAGATTTCACATCAAACAACCAATCTTCTTCTGCTCAAATTAGGAATCAAGTCTCATTAGCTCGCAATATACAAATAGAATATCTAGCTAAAATTAATTGCACAACTAACTCTGAACTAACAGCAAAGCAAGTTCAGCAAAAACTTAAATTATCTCCAGCAGCTACACAACTACTAATGAAAGCTTCAATTAATTTAAACCTGACTGCTCGCGGCTACTTTCGCTTAATTAAAGTAGCCCAAACAATTGCCAACTTAAATCAAAAAACTCGTATTAGTAAATTGCATCTAGCTGAAGCTCTGCAGTATAGACAAGACAATCTGTTTTAAAAAAAGATAAAATAGCCTAAACTAATAAATAAACAATACCAACCAAACCAATCAAGCCTAGCTTTTTTAATTATATACTCAAAAACATACAGACTAATTAAGCCTGTTACAAAAGCAGCCAAAGCAGCAAATAAATAAGAAAAAGAAATAGTTTGATCAAATCCCTGATTGCTTGCTTTAATTAACTGAAGCAAACTAGCTCCCAAAATTGCTGGCAATGAAAGAAAAAAAGAAAATTTAAAAGCTTTAATTCTATCTAGCCCCTGGATAACTCCGGCAAAAACTGTTGACCCAGATCTAGAAATTCCTGGAATAATAGCCAGAGCTTGAAATAGTCCAGTAATAAAACCTTGTTTAAAGCTCACTTCTGATTGACTTTTTATTTTTTGTTGCCTTCTTAGCATCTTTCCGGTCTTAATATTAAATAACCCAGTCACCAATAAGGCCACTACTACTATCTTGATTGATCCAAACCAGATTTCAATAACGTCTGAAAAAAACACACCTATTAAAGCAGCTGGAATTGATCCAACCAGAATAACTAGCCACTCTTTTTTTCTAAGTTGCAATAAATCTTTCCAGAAAAAAAATACTATTGCCAGCAGAGTGGAAAAGTGAAGCCAGACATCAAAGATTAAATTAGGTTGCTGCCAACCAAGCAAGTGCTGCACAAACACCAAATGACCTGAGCTTGAAACTGGCAAAAATTCAGTTAAGCCTTGAATAACACCCAATAAAACAGCTTCAAAAATATTCATCTGAAAAACTCTATTTCTTCTTTATTTCTTTAGCAGTCTGCGTATACCACTTAGCAAAAATATCTTTAACCAGGTGTTGACCACCTAAGCCAATTGCCAGACCAAAACCCAGAGACAACATGATAATAAAACCCACAAACATCACCATAATAAACTCGCTTGCTATCCCAAGCTCACTAATGGCAGCTAAGACTACTATTGTCAGTATTAAATAGCTAGAAATCTTGCCCAACAAACGAGCGCTTTTTCCATCAATGCTCATAATTGAACCCTTAACCAAACTCTCCACTACACCAGCTACTAAAAGACCAAAGAAAAGTACTAAAACTGATGAAATTATGCGCGGCACATAGGCAAGCACTCTATCTAATATATGAGTTAGAGAAGCCAAGCCCAGGACTGAAACCGTAGAATGAATTACCACCAGCATTAGTATCCAGTAAATAATGCTTCCCAATACCCCCTCCATCTTTTCACCAAATTCAGCATTTTTAAAAAAATGCTCTACTGGTGTATTCTTGACCCAACTAGCAACTTTTAGTGATTCCAGCAACTTAACAATCAGTTCTTTTACACCCTTAGCAATAGCAGCCCCAATTAACAAAATTAAAAGAGCAGCGACCAACCGAGGCAAAAAAGCTGAAATTCCTGCTAGAGTTTCCGTCCCTAAGACAGATAGCGATGTATAGAGTTGTTGCATAATCACTCCTTTGTGGATTTTCATCCATTATACTCATAAAATTGAACAACCCGTAAGCCGGATTCTGTTTTAGACAATGATCTATCTAAGCCTGGGACATTATCACCATGATAGGGAACAACTCCATTAAGGTGAAGATCGCCAGTCGCAGCAAGTGAGGAATGCCTTCTCTCCGCCAAGTCTGCCTGACGGCAGTCAGGGCGAGAAATACCCAGACGCTTGATCGTTTCACCCGACGCCACCCGGATCGTCACTGAGGCTCTATGCTCACCTTTTGTTCTGCTGTCCGGACTTTCCTCCCCGCCAAACGCAAGCGTAAGCGAGGCCATTGTCCAGTTGCTCACCCCAAGTGTATCATCTTTAAAAAAATTAAGAAAGAATTAAATCTTTAAACCAAGTTGAATAAACTGACCGAAGGACAATATAGACTGGAATAGCTAGTAAAGCTCCTATAACCCCAGCTATTTCCAGACCAATTAAAATGCTCATAATTGAGATTAGTGGACTGACATCAACATTCTCTTTCATAACCTTGGGTACTAATAAATTATTTTCTAGCTGCTGAACTAAAATATAAAACACAAGCACCACTAATCCCATAATTGGACCACTGGTAATAATCCCAATGATAATTGAGGGAATAGCAGATATAGTCGGACCTAAATTTGGCAAAATTTCTAAAGAGGCAGCCAGCAATGCAAGCGGTGCTGCATAAGGAATTGAAAGTAGAGTTAAGCCTACATATGTCACTAACCCAATAGTCAGCATTAAGATCAACTGACCCCGCACCCAACCACCCAACTGATGCTCTAAAGAATCAATAAATTCCCGAGCTATTTTAATATGTTGCTTGTTTTTAGTAAACCAAGCAACCCTAAGGTGTAAACGCTTGCGATCTAACATCAAGAAAAGTGAAATTACCAGCACAGTCGTGACAGTAAAAATGCTTGAAAAAGTCGAGACAATAGCCGAATAGATGGTAGTAACCGAACTACCCAACTGCTCAATAATGCTACTTAATTCAGTTAAATTAAAACTAAAGTTGACAATTTCTTCTTGTAGCCAAGGCAAATTAAACGCCCTCACAAATTGATACAACTGTTTAGCTAAAGGTGGAATCAATAATCCCAGCATACTCATGATGCCTAAAAATACTAAAATATAAGTGGCAATTATAGCCAGAATCCTTGGAAATTTTAATTTAATCTCCAACTTTTGCACAAATGGATGCAAGGCCACCATGATAATAAAACTCAAAAAAAACAAAACTAAAATATTACTAATCTGATAAAGAAAATATAAAAATAAAAGAAAAAAAGTGGTAAAAATAACTATTGATGGAGAGACAGAAATACTATTTTCATTTTTAAAAAGTTTTAACATAGGTTTAGTATATAAGTAAATGCTGCCTGTTTCCACTCAGACTTACTAATCTCAAACCATGCAATATCTCGCTTTTTCCACCATGTTAACTGACGCTTTGCATATTGAAACTCATGGAGTATCCACAGCGCTAGACACTCCTGCTTGGAAATAGAACCATTTAAATATTGGCTGATCTCATCTGCCCCCAAGGCACTAAATGCTGGTGATGACCAATTGTGATATTTTGTGTGTAATTTTTTTACTTCTTGAACTGACGCATTATCAAATCTTTCTACAACCCGTTTTTTAATTTTTGCCTCTATTTTTTCTAGGTCTTGCCTGAGACCAATATAAATTTGCTCAAATTCATGAAATAAATCACTATCAATGCCATTAGTAGCTTGATTTAAATTATTCTTACCAATCTCAATTACCCTAACTAAACGCCGTGGATTATTTCTGTCAGAATTATTCATCTTCATAAAACGAGTTGGGTTTGCTTCCTTAGCCCAAGCTTGTAAAATTTTTAACTCTATTTGATCAGATTTTTGTCTTACCTGATCATTGGGCTTAATCTTTAAAGAAGAATCGATGTTTTGTAGCTGGTCATGATACAAACCTGTTCCACCAATAATTATGACTAAATGATTTTTTTGCTTGGCTAACTTTATAACTTCCCAGGCCAAATCTTGAAAATGAGCCACAGACCATTCCTCATTTGGAGGAATGATCAAAACACCATGTAAATAAATTTGACCTTTAGTGTAAAAAGAATAAGTTAGTTTTTGATCTGTATTTAATCTAAAATCTGAAGGAACATCGGCACCTGAAATTATTTCTAAGCCTTGATAAACCTGTCTGGAATCAGCTGAAATCAAATCAACACCTGAATAATCTTTATTTTTCAAAATCTCCTCAGCCAACTCCAGAGCGAATGAGGTTTTACCAACGCCAGTCGGGCCAACTATTGAAAATATCTTCATACTACCTTAGGTCTTATCTGCAAATTATCTTTATTAATTATCTGATCTAAAATCTCCCAACGCTCTTTTTTAATTTTATGTGGGATATCGTCCTCATAAATCTTCCAGCTAGCTGTGCCCGGACGCGGTGAATACATCGCCACAAAACCTACTGTCCAGCCCACTTCTTTAGCCAAAGTCACCGTCTCTTGAAACTCAGCATCGGTTTCACCAGGAAAACCCACAATAATATCTGTCCCTAATATAATTTTGGGGTCTGCTTGACGAAGCTTTCTTACAACCTCCAAGTAACTTTCTCGAGTATAGCCACGATTCATACGATACAAAACTTGATTACTACCAGATTGAGCCGGCAAGTGTACATAGCGATCAATTTTTTTATTTTGACCAATTTCTACAATTAACTCATCATGAAAATCCCAAGGATTACTAGTCATAAATCTGATCAGCTTAATTTGTTTGAACTTGGAAATATCTTGTAATAATTTAACAAACGGCGGGATACCTTTTGGCTTCAAATACCCAGATTGATTTTCAGGTAAATCTTTTCTAGTAAAATCCTCGTCTCTCATCATGAGTTTACGAAAGCCAATACTTACTTTTTCTAAACCCCACGAATTAACATTCTGCCCTAATAAAGTAATTTCTTCATATCCTTGATCAACTAAAACCTGAACTTCCTGGATAATTTCTTCATAACTTCGGGATTTTTCTCTCCCACGAGAGTAGGGCACAATACAATAAGTACAAAATGAATTGCAACCAGTCGAGATCGGTATCCAGGCGTGTTTTTTATCTTTACGAATTGCTGCTTGATTAAAGCCAACTTCATTAACCGGCAAAATCTCATCAATCTCTGGCATCATCTCTAATAATTTTTGATTTCCGTGATGTGTCATGCAACCAGTAAAAATAATTTTAGGTTGCTGCCGTGGCGATTGTTTAAAATACTCGGTCACGTTATATAAAAAACCTCTCGCCCTATCTTCGGCTCGTTGTCTGACCGCGCAGGTATTAATCACTAGCTCATCGCACTCCTGCCAACTTTTTGCCTCCATATAGCCACGAGCAAAATAATCCCCGGCAATTCGCTCCGAGTCTGATTTGTTAGCTTGACAACCAAAGGTATTAATAAAAAAAGAAGACATTACTTTAATGATTTACTCTGTTTTAATCCTTTTTTAGGCATTTTGATCGTTTTACCAACGCCGGCAAAATGATCAAAAATCTCATTCCCAGATATTTCACAAGCAGTTTTAGCCTTATTAATTACAGTCTTAAAATTACTCCATTTTTCATATCCCAATAAAACTTGAAGATCTCTGGCTAACCAAAACTCCACCCCACTTACTGTTTTTCCAGAGTAAGATTCAAAATTTTCAGTAAGCGATTTAATTAAATTAATTTTCATATATTTTCAGACAGCCACTTTAAAACTTAGTAAAACATGAGGCACGAGCGGGATTCGAACCCGCGAAACGAAGGTTTTGCAGACCTCGCCATTAACCACTCTGGTATCGTGCCAAGAAACTATATTATACCCGCTTTATTTATCCTGTATAATACCTGCCTATGACAAAAAATAAACCAATAAAAAAATCTTCTCCAAAGAAAAAAGCAGAGCCTAGTGTAGTAATTGACAACACCAAGCTTCAGCTAATTTTAGCATGGGAAGAAGTTAAACAAGAATATGATAAAGTCTTAAAAAAATCAGCCAAAAACATTAAGGCTCAAGGTTTTCGTCAGGGCAAAATACCTCTAAAAATCGCTGAGGAAAAACTAGGTAGAAATCGTATCATTAATCAAGTACTAGAAACACTTATCCCACAAAAATATCAAGACCTGATTAAAAAAGAGAAAAAAGAACCCCTTACTTCTCCAGAAGTAAAACCAATCAGCATAAATTGGGGTCAAGACTGGGAGTTAGAGATCCAAATTGCTGAAAAACCAATCATCAAGCTAGATAATTACCAAAAATCTATAAAAAAAGGCCTAAACATAGCTCTTAAACAGCTTAAAGAGCAAAAATCACAACCAACTAAAGATGCAAAAAATAAAAAAGAAAAACCCACTAAAGAACAAACTGCAGATCAAGAAAGAGAAATTAAGCTTCAGCAAATCTTCAAAGCCTTAGTAGAAGACACTCGACCTCAAATTCCAGAGCTATTACTCAAAGAAGAAACCAAACGCGAAATTCAACGACTGGCTAAAGAACTAGAGAAAATTGGATTATCTCTTGATAATTATTTAGCTAAAAGAGGCCAAAAATTTGAAGAAATGTCTTCTCAAGTCGCAGCTCAATCTTTAGGACAGCTACAACTAGAATTTGTGCTTGAAGCAATTGAACAAGAACAAAAGATTCAAGTATCTAAAAAAGACATTGAGGATGAGCTTGATAAGATCAAGGATGAAAAAGTCAAAAAACAAATTCAAAACAATCACCAATATCAACATTACCTCGAGGCGCAAATTAGTCGTCTCAAATTACTTGATTTTCTGCTCGAAGTAAAATAAGCTGTCTATAGAGTACGGTTCATAGACCCAATATCACCTACTATCCTATAACATAGAAATATGCTATAATACTAGCTCAAATATGAACACTTTAGGAAATGTTAGTCCACCAGGAAATTCTAGCAAAAAAAACCAGCAGGCTATAAATCCTTTTGCTAGAGCTTTGTCTGAATCAGAAAAAGGCGCCTACGCCAGTGACACGCAAAAAACTAACTCTAGCTCTGATGTATTAAGTGAGGCCTTGGCTAAAACTGGCGGTCAAATCCCAGAAAAAACTAGTCCTGACGAACTAAAAAAACAAGAAATTAAGTTAAAAAAAGAACACAAAAAAGCTGAGCTTCGTCAAAAGCTTCATGACCAAATTAATCCCATAGATCAATCTGAAATTTTTAGTGGCTATAAAGAGCGTACTAGAAAAGAACTGGAAGAAGTTCGTAAACAGCTGAAACACTTCGCTAAAGCCGTCACCAAATTTTACAAAGAAGTTGATATTCAAACTACCCAAACAGTGACAGATCAAGGCGTTGAAGGCATCGGTCTAAAGGCAAAATTTGCAAAACTTAAAGCCTTTCTTATTTTACTTACTAAACAAATCAATAGCCAAACCACTTGGCTTCAGCAGAGTAATGTTCGAAAAAATCAAATGAAAAACCGCAAGATTAAAGGTGGGATGGTAATGGGTAAAGGCAAAGCTCAATCCAAAGCCGTCTTTGACATGATGCATCATGAACGTAGTACTGCATATAGTGGTGGATAATCAAAAAAAATAAAAGCTGTGAACTCGAGTGGACTCGAACCACTGACCTCTACGATGTCAACGTAGCGCTCTAACCAACTGAGCTACGAGTTCTTTAATCAGAGTTTAACCAGAGCGATAATTATACCCAACCAATTCCTATTTCACAATCAAAAAAACTCCTGGTATAATATGCCCCTTAACGTAATAAATATATTTAATTAAAGAAAGTAGATAAACACCCAGTGGGTAGACGACATTACAGCAAGCATAAAAAAAGAGACCGTATTATTGCTAATCTAGCAATTCGTGTCCCTCAGGTGAGAGTTATTGATAGCCAAGGCGGACAAGTAGGCATAATGTCAACTGACGAAGCACTTGATCAAGCCAAGCAACAAAATAAAGATTTGGTTTTGATCACAGAAAAAGCCAAACCACCAGTAGCCAAAATTATTGAGCTTTCTAAACATAAATATTGGCTACAACAAAAAAAAGCAGAGCAACGTAAAAGTGCTCGCCAGCAAGAAATCAAAGGAGTCAGACTAACACCCTTCATTGATGAAGGTGACTTTCAAACCAGATTAAAACGAATTAAAAAGTTTTTGGAAGATGGTGATAAAGTCAGAGTAGAAGCAGATTTTAGACGAGGTAGACAACGAACTAAAAAAGAATTTGGGTTTAAAAACTTTGAAAGAATTATTGAAGAGATACAAGAACTAGCTGATGTAGAAATCAAACCAAAATCAGTTGGTACCAAAGTGATGATGCAACTAACACCGACTAAAAAATAAACAGATATGCACAGCATCTTGCGTATCTGCTGATTTTTCGGCACTACGCTTAAAAAAGTCAGGATCCGTAATATGAAAAAATATAAACAAAAAACTAGAAAAAGCGCCGCAGCTAGATTTAAAATTACCGGCTCTGGTAAGCTAATGCGTCGTAGACAAAATTCACGCCACCTGCGTCGCAAAAAAAGCAAAAAAACTATTCGTAAATATCGCTTGCTAGCTGAAGTTACTGGCAAATATGCTAAAAAAATTAAACAAATGATGGGACTAGCCTAAGGAAAACTAATTATGCCAAGAACAAAAACGGGATTTACTCGTCGCAGACGCCACAAGAAGATTCTTAAACTTACCAAGGGTTATCGTGGTACCTATAACCGTTTAATTAAAAGAGCTAAAGAAGCACTGTTGCACGCTGATCAATACTCCTACATTGGCAGAAAGCTACGCAAGCGTAATTTTAAAAAACTATGGATAATTAGAATTAACGCTGGGCTTAAAAAAATTGATGCTGATTTTAAATATTCTCACTTCATCGCTGCTTTAAATAAAACTCAAATTAAAATTAATCGTAAAATGTTAGCTGAATTAGTTGTTAATCACCCGGAGGCTTTTAAAGCTGTGGTTGACAAAAGTGGTTTAAAAAAATAGAATACCATATCAATGATAGCAACAACACGTACTTCTACCACTTTCTTTTTCTTTAGCCTCAGCTAAAAAAGGGGAGCAGTCTGCGTGTAACAACTATTAAAATATACTCAAGCAAAGACTCCCCTCAAGGGAGTTTTTTAGTATTAATTAAATAAAAGGAAATAAAAAAATGACTAACCATACCAAATATACAACTTATACAGTTCACACACCTCGCTTGGGGCTTCTTAAGATTTGCTATTTCTGGAATCCACAGAATCGTGAAATAACACCGGGCGACAGCAATAATAGCAAAAGACTAAGGGGGATTGAAGAAAGGGATGAGGATAGCAATATAAATGAGACACCACTAATAGTGATAATTAATATTATAATTAACAATAGCAATGAAAACTAAAAAGACCAAAGTTAAAGCCACACGATCATTGTACGATTTAAAATCAGCCATTACTGAGCTTAAACAAAAATTTGACGCTGAGTCCAAAACTGACATTGAAAATTTGCAAAATAGATACCTGGGTAAAAAGGGTTTAATTAATGATTTAATGAAAGGTCTTAAAGACGTACCTAAGGAAATGAGACCAGTGGCAGGCCAGCTTTTAAATGAACTTAAAGCAAACCTTGAGCACCAACTAACTCTTTTGGGTAATGGGGCAACAGAAGAAACTGCCGATAAAATTGACCTCACCATACCTGGGCTCAAACCAAAGGTTGGTCATATGCATCCTATCTCTCAAGCCATGGAGGAAATCACTCATATCTTTGAAAAAATCGGCTTTACTAGAGTTCGTTATCCAGAGGTAGATTGGGACTACTATGTGTTTGAGTCTTTAAACATGCCGCCAAATCATCCAGCTCGTGATGAATGGGAAACATTTTTTGTAGATGTGCCCAAACACAAACAAATGGGAAAAATGGTTTTAACCACTCATACAACTAATGGGCAAGTACGAGAAATGGAACGACTCAAAAGTAAACCGCCAATACGAATGATTAATATTGGTCGTTGCTATCGCCGCCAACAAGATGTAACCCACACTCAAATGTTCCATCAATTTGACGGCTTAGTAATAGATAGGGGGATTCATATCCAACATCTCAAAGGCACACTTGATTATTTTGCAGAGCAATTTTATGGTCCCGGGACTAAAAGCAGAATTCGCCCTTTTCACTTTAAATTTACTGAGCCATCTTTTGAAGTAGATTTTAGTTGTCATATCTGTCACGGCACTGGTAAAAAGGGTAGGGGAAAATGCAAATTTTGTAAATCTGGCTGGCACGAAGTGGGCGGCGCCGGCATGGTCCACCCAAATGTTCTAAAAGCTGGCGGGATTGACCCAGATGAGTACACTGGATTTGCTTTTGGCTGGGGAGTGGAACGCACTTATACTCTTAAAGAAGGTTTAAATATCGATGACATTCGCTTAATTTATTCAGGAGATCTGAAATTTTTGGAGCAATTTTAAAATGAATATTCTTATCCCACATCGCTGGCTATTAGAACATCTTGAAACTGACGCTACTCCAGAAGAAATTCAAAAATATTTATCGTTATCTGGTCCATCAATAGAGCGCATTTACCAAACTGAAGGAGATAGTGTTTATGATATTGAAATCACTACCAACCGAGTTGATTCGATGAATGTTCGTGGCATTGCCCGTGAATCAGCGGTGATTTTAAATCAAACTAAAATCAAAGCTAATCTAAAACCACTTAATATTATTGATAAAAACTCACTTCAATTGACTAAAGAGCTACCAATGCCAAAAGTTTTTAACAATCCTGAATTAAATAAACGCACTATTTTTATTATTCTTAAAAACATTAAAAGAGCGGCCACTCCTAAATGGATGGCTAAAAGGCTAATTCAAACTGAGATGAATGTTCATGACAGCGCGATTGATATTACTAATTATGTTACCCATGAAATTGGTCATCCTATTCATGCTTTTGATTATGATAAATTAATGAATACTGGTGGAGAAATTCATATTGTTGAGGCAAAAAAAGGTGAAAAATTTACTACTTTAGATGGAGAAAATTTCGCAACTGTGGGTGGGGAAGTGGTCTTTAAAAATGGCGAGGGTCAGATCATTGATTTGCCTTCTATTAAAGGCACAGCCAATACTTCAATTGATGAAAGTACCCAAAATGTGTTGCTATTAGCGGAGTCTATCAAAGCAGAAAGAGTCCGATTTGCTAGCATGACCCATGCAATTCGCACCACTGCTGCACAATTAATGGAAAAAAATGTTGATCCACACCTAGCAGAACCCACTTTACTTAAAGCAATCGAGCTCTACCAAGATCTATGCAAAGCTGAAATTGGGAGTAAAATTTATGATGATTTTTCAGCTAAGGCTAAATCCAATCCTGTAAAAATTAAACTTAAAAAAATTAATGACTACCTAGGTCTAGAAATTGACACTCAAAAAATTATTAAAATTTTAACTGATCTTAAATGTGAAGTCGAGCTTCAAGAACAGGGGAGAACCACTGGGTTAGTGGTAACTCCGCCCACCTTCAGACCTGATTTAACTATCCCTGCAGACATTGTAGAAGAGATTGCTAGAATTTATGGTTACCATAACTTGCCGAGTCTACTTATGGATACCCCCATTCCCACTATTTACCCCAAGGTTGCAAGTTTCCAATTAGAAAATAAAATAAAACATTTTCTCAGTAACATCGGCTGGCAAGAAGTTTATACCTATTCACTAATTAGCGAAAAAATCGCTCTAGAATCCGACTGCGCCATCAACCAGCATCTTAAACTCCAAAATCCTTTAACTGATGACAAAGTCTATTTACGACGATCGCTCCTGGCTTCATTGGAAGAAATAATTAGCAACAACCCTCAACAAAAAACTCTATCCATATTTGAAATTGCTAATATCTACCTGCCGCGAGGTGACAATAAACTTCCTGATGAAAAGCTAATACTAAATCTAGTTTCTTCTGCTGATTACCGCACCACTAGGGGTGCTTTGGAGTTACTGCTAGATCAATTTTTTATTTCTAATTACAAAATAGTTGACAATAAAAAAACAATTAAACCATTCTCTCAATCAGCTGAAATTATAGTTAATAACGTGACAATTGGCACTATTGGAATCTTAAAATCTGGTTGTGTTGGAATTGAAATCCCAATTATAAAACTACTGAAGGTAGCTAAAACTCACCCCACCTACCAGCCCATCCCCAAAACTATGCCCATTATAGAAGACCTGACTTTTACTTTATCTAAAGAAACAGCTGTGGGAAAAATAATAACTACTATCAAAAATATTGATGAACTAATCACCGGCGTACAATTAGATTGTGTTTATAAACATAATCACACATTTACCATTAAATACCACAATCTCAAGGCAAATCTATCAGTAGCTGATATCGAGCCACTGCGAAAAACTATTGTTAAAGAGGTTGAAAAGAAATACGGAGCTAAACTAGTGGGTGAAGTATAATGCGGGTGTGTTGAAAAAAAATTCTTTAGACAAAATCTATACTTTTCTAATCTGTTCAATTGTTTTTTTAATCCCCAGTAATTTATTTTTAAAATTAAATACATCCAGTGCCTACGTAAATGGTCTCTTAGTTGATTACTTAATTCCCAAATTATATTTAAGTGATATTTTCATTTTAATTTTACTGTTATTTTGGTTAATTAAAGTCGTCTTGAATAAGAAAAAAATTGCCTTCAAAACTTCACGATTTTATCTACCCAGCATTTTAATTTCACTAATTATTATCCGCCAAATATTTACCCCATATCCATTAGCTGCAGTATGGTATTTGTTTAAACTAATTGAAATCGGACTTTTGGGTTGGTTTTTAGCTACTCATAAAAAACTTTTTCAAAAATCAACTATCTATATTAGTATCATTTGCACTATTTTATTTCAATCTAGCCTGGCTTTATGGCAATTCTTCACTCAAAAATCTTTGCTGGGCTACACATTTCTTGGTGAACCAAATCTGTCTAACTCAATTGGGCTAGCCAAAGACATCTGGTGGAACACGGGTAGAGTTTTGCCCTATGGCACCACAGCTCATCCTAATATTTTAGGAGGAGTACTGGCTATTTTTAGCTTAATTTTAATAATTCAACTCTTAAAAACTAAACAAAAATGGGCTCAAATACTAACTAGCTTGACTATTCTTTTAACTATTTTTGTCATCACCCTTACTCAATCAATTTCAGCTCTAACAAGTTTAATCATCGGTAATTTACTTATCTTACTCAAACCCTATTATCAAAAAATTGCTAATATTAGCAGAAAACTGCTAATAGGCTCTGGAATAATAATGGTTGTTACACCACTCCTAATTAATTTAACTGCTAACTCATTTAAAAATAACTCATTAACTCGTCGCTCCTATCTACAAAACGCAGCTATAGAAATGTTTTTAAACAATCCAATTGCAGGAGTAGGCTTGAATCAGTTCACAGCCAGAGTAGAGGAATACAGCAATGCTCAGGAAATAGTCAGATTTATCCAACCCGCTCATCATATAGGATTATTGTGGCTGGCAGAAACTGGAGTATTTGGAATTTTGCTTATTTGGATTTTGGGGGGGGAAATAAAAATTAAAAAAATCATTTTGTCGCTGATAATTCTTTTGCCAATAGCAGTTCTAGATCATTATTTATTAACTCAACAATCAGGACTGTTGCTTTTTGTTTTTGTTTTCAACTTTTTCTAGCAAAAACTGCGTTGGATATATTACACTTCATGTAATCATTGTGTGTTTTAATGCACTTATGAGTAGAAAAACCAAAAAAATTGCACAGCAAAAAATAGGTGAAAAAATTATTGAATTAGGAAACCTAGCTCTGGCGGGTATAGTTTTTGTGCAATTAATACCACCTGACTTCCGCAAACACATAGAAAACAGCAATATTTAGCCTGGATGAAGTATATTTTTGGGTGTCCCATTGATAGAATGGGTGCATGTATATTCGGGAAAAGAAAAACAAAAGTGGCTCAGTTAGCATCCAAATCATTTCTAAGGCGAGTGGTAACTACAAAGTAGTTGAAACAATTGGGTGCACTAAAAATCCTGATCAGGTGGAGAGATTAGTTGTTCAGGCTAAACAGAAAATCAACCAATTATCAGGACAACCTAGATTACTTTCCATCAAATCACCAACTGAATTAGCTATTGAGGCTTTTATTGCAAATCTATCTAATTCAAATATTTTAACCCTAGGTCCTGAGCTAATCTTTGGAACTCTTTTTGACAGAATTGGGCTTGGTGAGATTAATGATGAACTATTTCGCCACTTAGTTGTAGCTAGACTAGCTTATCCCACCAGTAAGCTAGGAACAATTGATTATC
>JAHJBU010000122.1 GCA_018813375.1 Patescibacteria group bacterium | reverse complement strand
TCCACTAGTATCGGTGGCAGCTACGGCAGTGGACATGCTGAAAGAACTTGGGGCGTTCACAGCTCTCGCGATTGATGAGGGAATAATCTGGCAGCGATGGGGACATGCTGCCGATCCGACTTCACGCGTCGATGAGACTCTCCTCAGAGATCTGAAATCACTCGATGAACACCTACAGGAGGATGGTGTCTCGCGTGAAGCATCCCACGGGCTGATAGGTAAATTCCCATCGCAATAAAATGCGAGTGGGCAATTGTGAGAACGCCCGCATACACCGCTAAATCAGCAAACACAAGCACAATTGTGGTTTTTAGCCAGTCCTAACTATCTCAGTTAGGCTGTGCGAATGCCTCCTGATAGTCTTCCATTTGCCGTTTCAGGCATTTTTGCTTCCATTACTGTGCGATATATGACATAATTAGGACTAATAGATGATGAATAGATAGTCCTAATAAGAGCAGTCAAGGAGGCGCCGTCATGAACCGACCGCAAAAGCCAGTATCTGTTGTGAGAATCTTTCTTGCATCCCTGGTTCTTACTCTACAACAGCTGTGCAACAGACTTCAGTGTTCCCGTTCAAGCGTACTTCGCAGACTTAAAGAACACGGTTACTATTGCAGTTACAACCATGCCGGGAAGTTTTTCACTATCAACGAGGTCGCCCAGTTTGATTCCCGCGGCCTCTGGGTTTGCAAAGGAGCTCGCTTCTCGAAACACGGTACACTTAAAGACACTGTGGACCACTTGGTGCAATCCAGCGAACGGGGAATGACCCATGAGGAACTGTCAACGCTTCTCGGAGTCAGGGCCCACAATACACTGCTGGACCTGGTAAGAGAAGGGAGGATACAACGTGTACGACTTGGTCCTACTTTTGTCTACGTGAGCTGCAAAAAATCCCATCAGAAACAGCAAATATGTCGAAGAAAATCTTATCTCGAGAAGTCTCAGAAACCGCGTCCGACTTACCGTCAGAAGATTGCCACATTGCTCGAACTTATCAAGGATCCCAAGGCTCAAAGGCAGGATATCGTACGCCGTTGTAAACGCTCTGGAGGGGAGATTTCTCGTGACGTGGTTGACGCGATCTTCGAAACGTATGATTTGGATAAAAAAAGGGCTCGATAGGGCTTTATCAGATCTTGCGCGAGGAGAAAGAGAGGGCGGCGTGGGACTCCCGGGAGAACATAGCGTCCCTTCCGCAATTCATATTTGCCTCTGGAGCGGCTGTCTGCAAAAGCTGTGGTCGTGCCTTGCTTGTCCGGCGTACACGCCGCCGGAAAATCATCTCGATCCGTTACGGCGCCTTTGTAGCCGTTGAGAAGATAGGCTATTGTCCCGTTCATCCGGCACTGCGGCCGGTCCGATCACTTGAACTATCGCGGATTGTCTGCCCTGGCGCCAACCTCGCCTACGATGTGATTGCTCACGTCGGTTTTGCAAGGTTTCTTTACTGCCGTCAAAATGAGGAGATCACGATCGAGCTGGCCCGCCAGTACGGGATCGAACTGCCGGCCGGCAGTATCAGCTATATCGCACAAAAGTTCATGGCCTACTTTCAAATCGTCCACGAGCAAAGCATAGGTTTGCTGCGAATGGACATGCAACAGCGTGGTGGTTACATTCTGCATGTGGATGGAACCTGTGAGGAGGGAAGCGGAGTACTCTTGGTATGTCTTGACTCGCTGAGCGGTCAGGTCCTGGAAAGCCGTAAGATTAGCTCAGAGAATCACGAGCAGGTCAAAGCGGTCCTCAAACTTGTTCGTCAGAATTGGGGGGTTCCATTGGCCGTCGTTCACGATCTACGCCGAGCGCTGATCTCGGCGGTAAGCGAAGTTTTCAAGGGTGTGCCTCAATTCATATGCCACTACCATTTGGCTGCCGATGTGGGCAAGGACATCCTTTCGCCCCACGCAGACCGGCTACGGCGACTCTTTCGTCGCACACAGGTCAGGCCGAAGCTACGGCTGTTGGCTCGATCCCTCAAAGCGTTTGCAATCTCTGAAGATAATAGTGACCCTATAGTGATCTCTATATTGGGCCTACGATCCCAAAAGAAGCTCCGGGAACACTGTACTCCTGAAGTGGTCAAGGGGGCTGTCCATGCACTGGCCTCTTGGATTCTAGCGGCGTCCCAGGATGGCGAAGGCTACGGTTTCCCTTTCGACATGCCTTACCTGAACCTGTACCAGCGCATCGTGAACGTACACAAGGCCCTCTGCGAGACGATCAACATGTGGCCGAACCGCACACGAGGCGCGTTGGGCACCCTTAACCGTTTAAGAGAAATTCTCGACACCGTGATGTTGGGCGACAACGCCTCTGAGTTTCGAGAAATCCTGGCTGAAACCAAGAAAGATTTGAAAATATTCCAACGGTTTCGCAGCGTACTGAGAATCTGTCCAAAGGGAGGAAAGAATCGAAGGCGCGACGAAGGAGCCTCCAGACTCTTGAGTGCGAGACGCCACAAAAAGGCTCTCGGAAAACTCCGCGCATCGTTGCAGAGGCAATCGCGCTCAGATGGTCCTTCCCAGAGGGCGTGTAACATAGTAGTGCAGCACTTGGACAAGTACTGGCCATTGCTATTCGGGCACGTGTTCAGGAAGGGTTCCCGAAAGATAATTGTTCCGAGAACAAACAATGTCCAGGAAGGGCTTTTGGGTATCGTCAAGCGGCAGTGCCGCAGACTGCACGGAAGAAGGCGTCTTTATCGAGACATAGAGGCAATGTCTCCAGCCACACCGCTGGTCCTGAATCTTACCAACTTTACTTACTGTGAGACGGTCTACGGTGGGAGGGAGCCAGAAAAAATCGCTCTACGTTTCAGCGCCGTTGATCCGAAGACACCCGTGCAGTTGCTCAAAACATGGCGGTACGAGAAGGCCTCATTGAAGATGCCACGAAGACTCGCAAGTCTTAGAAGCCTTCCCAGTCAATTGGCTCGCTTTCTTTCCGTGGCCATCCAAGAACTACAAGAATAACTGTCATATCGGAATCCACCCGAATTTTATTGCGATGGAGAAAAATGTCGATAACCCAGGGCAGCTTGCGCTCGTCTATGGATTCTTCTGACTGGTCTTCTTCCGATTCGAGTTCACGGAGAATAGCTTTTTCGGATTCGCTCATTTGGTGGGCAGGTGGATCCTTGAGCTTGTATTCGGCCGGGACGTCCAGGAAAGTCAAAGCCTCGGCGGAAAATGCCATTTGGGCCGGGGTGTTTTGAGTTTCGGGTGAGTTTTCTAAGTTTTCTACTGGAACGATGAACCGCTCTTTGCAACTCGGGCATTGGACCTCTTTGCCTACATACGTCTTGGGGACGTTTATTTTTCGATCGCAGTTTTGGCAATGAAATGTAAAGACGGTTGATTTGGCCGGTATGACAACAATGG
>JAHJBU010000005.1 GCA_018813375.1 Patescibacteria group bacterium | reverse complement strand
CTCGTTTTTATACGAAGTCATTTCGTATAAAAACGAGTTGTTGTAGTTTATACGATATTTTGTTAAACTTCCTCAATTACCTTTCTATAACATTTTATCATGAGTATTCAAAACCAACTCAAACAAACTGAACAAGAGCTTCTTCTGCGTAATTACAGCTCAAAAACTATTAAAAGCTATCTATTAGCTTTAAAAAAATACTTTACTTTTAAAAAAATATCTGTTCAAGTATTAGACTTAACCAACATCAAACAATTTTTACTTTATCTCCAAAAAAAACAACTCTCTCCCCAAACTCGTAATTTATATTTAAGCGCCATTAAATTTTATTATCATCAAGTCATCCAATCGCCAACAAAAATTAAACTCAAAATCTCTAAAAAAGATGGCAAACTACCAATAGTTCTTTCTCGATTAGAAATTAAAAAAATCTTCATACATACTTCTAACTCAAAATACCGACTTATGATTGCTTTAAGTTACGCTGCTGGACTGCGGGTGAGTGAAGCGGTGAGTTTGAAAGTGCAGGATTTAGATTTAGACCAACTCACTATTCACCTTAAACAAACCAAAGGCAATAAAGACCGCATCACAATATTTCCCAAAAAACTCCTAGCTCAAATCAAAAACTTAACTGCTGGAAAAAAGGGCGATAGTTTTCTATTTGAAAGTGAACGCGGAGGAAAACTGACCACTCGCACCGCTCAACAAGCATTCCGACAAGCTCGTAAAAAAGCCCAAATTAAAAAACTAGCCACTTTTCACAGCTTGCGTCATAGCTTTGCCACACATTTATTAGAAAATGGGACTGATGTACGCTATGTCCAAGAATTACTCGGACATAAAAACATTCGTACTACTCAGCGCTATACTCAAGTCACTAATCCACAACTAAAAAATATTCGCAGTCCTTTATAAAAATTTTACTATGAAACAAACCTATCCGGCCTCACCTCTCATTCTCGCCATCGACACCTCATGTGATGACACTTCAGCTGCTGTCACAACTGGCGCCACCATTCTTTCTAACATCATTGCTTCACAAACCCAACTCCATGCTCCTTATGGAGGAGTCTTTCCTACAGTAGCCAAACAAGCTCATAAAGAAAATATTGATCAGACTATTAAAGTCGCTCTCAAGCGCGCCAAAACATCCTGGGGTCAAATTCAAGCTATTGCCGTCACTCAAGGTCCGGGACTTGCTCCAGCTCTGGAAGTTGGGATTGCTAAAGCTAAAAAACTAGCTTTAAAAAATAGCCTGCCTCTAATTGCCATAAATCATATAGAAGCCCACGCACTCTCAGCACTGGCCGAGCCGAACCATCACGCTATCACAAAAACTGCCAAAAAAACCATCGCAGAAACCACCATCAATCACCAATTCCCAGCTCTTGCCATAGTAGTTTCTGGCGGTCACAGCGAGTTCATAAAAATTACTCAAATTGGTAAATATAAACGCCTTGGTTTTAGTATTGATGACGCTGCTGGTGAGGTCTTAGATAAGGTCGGCCGGATGCTAAATTTAGGCTATCCGGCAGGACCAATAATAGAGCAGTTTGCTAAAAAAGGTGATGCAAAAAAATATCAAATTCCACTCCCAATGACAGACCGAGAAGATTTTAATATGAGCTTTAGTGGACTCAAGACTTGGGCACGAAACAAACTAGAACAACTTGAGACCCAAAAACCCTTAGACAAGCAGGGGATTTATAACTTTACTGCATCATTTCAATACGGGATGTTTAGGCATATTTGCTATAAATTGAACAAACTACTAAAAAAGCATCAAATCTATGAAGTATGGCTCGGTGGTGGAGTTGCTGCTAATATTGAACTTAGACGAATGATACGCGAAACACTCACAACCCATAATCATAACAACCAGCGCCGCAACCAATCAACAAAAATCAAACTCTTCACACCCTACTCCAAACGTCTCTGTATGGATAACGCAGCTATGATCGGGGTAGTGGCTGGATTTAAATTTATGCAACAAAAATTCGTAAAAAATATTGATAGCTTAGAACGTCAACCGCGTTGGAAAATTGATTCCTGATCTAACTCCTAATTCGCTTAGCCACCCACCAATACCAACCACCCAACACCAGCATAGAGACATCAACAATCCACAATAAAATCTTAGAAAATAATAATATTCTTGCGCCCAAACCTGATAGTAAAATCAAGGTCAGAACTAAAACTGATAACCAAGACAAAATCGCTGAAAATCTTAGTGCAGGAACCTCAAGTGGAGTCTCAAGCTGATCTTTTTTGAGAAAATTTTCTCTCTGCCAGGAAGCAAACCAAACCAAACCGGCGCCAATCACAATATAGATCCAATGAGAAATAACCTCATGACCAAACAACAACCGATTAAAAAAATCAGGCACTAAAATCAAAGAGATACCCAAAACCCAATTAATCACATTATCTATATGGATGATTTGCCCAGTAAATTTTGTTGCCTTCTTTATATTCATTACAGCAAATCATAGCAAAACACTGTTGACAAAACAAATTATATAATTACAATGTAATTACTATGACAATCACTCTAGCTCAAATTGGAAACTCTCAAGGAATTAGGATTCCTCAAGCGATATTGAGGGAAATAAAATTTGTTGACCAAGCAAAGATGACTATTAAAAATGGTCAAATAATTATTGCGCCTACTAAAAAAATTAGAAAAAATTGGAATCAAGAATTTAAAAAATTCCGTGATGACCAAAATAAATTGCCTCTTCTGCCTAGCGCAATGGATCACAGCTGGGATAAAGAGGAGTGGCAGTGGTAAAACAATACCCTCTCAAGCCCCAACGTTTTGAAGTCTGGCTAATCAACCTTGACCCTACTGTAGGCTCTGAAATTAAAAAAACCAGACCAGGACTCATTATCTCTCCAGATGAAATCAACTCAAACCTAAATACTATTATTGTCGCTCCCTTAACTACTAAAAGTAAAAATTATCCAACTCGCATTTCATTAATTTTTCAAAAAAAATCTGGATTTATTGTATTAGAACAACTTAGAACTATTGATAAATCACGCTTAGTCAAAAAATTGGGTCAAATATCTCATCCTACTGCTAAAAAAACTTGTGAAAAAATTCAAGAATTATTTGCTTTTTAACGCCCATCAGCTCATTAGAATCGACCATTAAATCGGGCAGGCTCCACTCTCACACTTGAGATGCTCGTAGTCAATATCTTCCGTAATAGTTTCATCCTTTTCAATTTCATTTAAAACCTTCATAAACTCACTCACGGTCACTGGCTCCTCTGGCTGATACTCATAGGCAGTCGCATCTTGTAGTGGCATAACACTACAAACCCTAATTAAACTCTGATATTTTTTAAGCATTTCACAATATTCTTTGAAAGTGACTTTATTAGGATCATACTTGAGAGTATAGGAAACTTGATTACCTGTATCAATTTCTAGTGGCTTACCGTCTTTATCTACTCCACATAACCAATATTTTTCCAGCAGCATCAGCCATTTATATTGCTCTTCAGGAGTAGCTTCGCCAGCAGTAATGAGTTTATCACCCATGCCCAAACGACAAATTAATGGTTGAGTGGGAAACCCAACTGCAGTTGAGCCTTTATAACTCTTGAGTTCTTTAATTGGATAACCCTTATTTTGATACCTTTTAACCTGAGGATCGTCGCTTCTGTACTGCACCCAACGAATATATTCCCGCATGCTGGGTAAATGAGCGCCCTCAGTTAAGGCAAAAAGCTTGGAAACTGTGCCCGAAGGTTTAATTGTAGTGTTGGTATGAGGCACATTGACTTTTAATTTCTTGGCGTAATTTTCTGCTTCTTCTACAATTGCTCGTTTAAAACGAGCCATAGTTTGCCAAAAATCTTGAGCTTTTTCTTCATCAATTAAGTCTCTAAAACTAAGCCCGAACTGATTCCAGGCAAACTCATGAATTCCAGTCATGCCCACCCCAATTCGGTTAGTTCGTTTCACTTCTCTGCCGTACAGCGCATCCATAGTATTAACACGAATTAAGGCCCGAGTGGCAGCTCTAAAAGCTTCTTCTGCGTCATCGATCGTCGGAGCAAAATAAGGTACTACATCACCAATCACACAATAACCACCCAATATATTTAAAGAGATCTCACCGCATGGATTGGGGATTTGAGTATAGACCTTAGCATTAGCATTGCGCGCCACATGAGATAAGAGTTTTTTAGTCCTATCCATAGGTTGATATTTATCACTGCCAGCATACTCACCATTGGTATAATCTTCTAAACCATCATCATTTTGAACCAATTTATGTTGATTAATAAGCCCTGGTTCTCCAGTACCATCTTCATATTGAGCCTTAATAATTGCATCTAAAACTTTCTGAGAGTGTTTGGTGCGCTGACGCCAAAATTTTTCATCAATAGTAATAGAATTATTGGCACTCCATAAGAAACCGCCTTTTTTAATAGTGATGAACTCAAATATCTCTGGGTCTGTCCAGCGCTTAGTGGCTATCCTAGCACTGCGCCTCGCTCCTCCCACCAATACACACTCGGCTAAGTAGTGATCGACAAATAAGGTTTGTTTCCAGAGAGACATACCGGCACCCTTGATCGAAGCTACTTTAGCAATAGCTTGCATTAAAGGCTTAGGACCAGATGAAGGCCGATTCTGCATTCCCCTAATAGGCTCACCTTTGCCTCGTACCTTAGAAAAATCAATAATTAATAGATCATCGCGATATTTCTTCTCATAGGCCATAATTTCAATCATCTCTACCGCTTGAGACCAGCCTTCTCTGCTGTCTGGAACTTCAAACCAATGAACATGACCATTGCTGTCACCATATTTGTGCTTAGCATCACGAACACTTTCATCTTCACCCCAGACAAAGTCAGGGTGTTTCTCATTAATCACGCAACGAACATTGGGCATATGATCCCAATCCACCACACACATATCGTCATCATAAGCTCTGCCAACTCCAGATCCATTCATGAGTAAATAAAACAGCACAAAAGAAGAAGCAGCGGTACTGCAATTTGTAAACACCTCCATATTGCGCCCTGGCTGAGTATCATCGCCATGCTGGAGATGCCTGCCAGACATCAAGAGCGAGCCATTACTGATGTGTTTACGTAAAATTTTATACTCTGTTTTTTGATGTTTTTTATTACCTGATATTAACAGCGTATTTCCCAAAGCTACTCTTTGCGCAACTTCACTCCATTTTTCCCAACGCTCACGACCGGTTTTAGGATTAGTAATACGACGTAAATACGTTCTCCTAGCGACTGCTTTTCCCAGCCCTTGATCTAACCGTCGATCCTCGAATTTCATTTGTTTTTTAGGTGACATTTATTTTAGTTTTTCTATTTCGATTGCGAAGTCTTCTAGACTATCAAAGTCTCGATACACACTCGCAAATAATAAGTATGACAATGGGTCAATCTTTTTTAATCTATTAATCACTAAGTTACCAATCTCCCAACTTTTAACTTCGCTAGTTTTCTTACGACGAAGAGCAGCCTCAATTTCATCAATTAAAGCTTCAATGTCTGCCATAGAAACTGGACGCTTCCAGGTTGCTTTAACAATACCTCTTTTGAGCTTATCTCGACTAAAATCTTCTTTTAACCCATCTTTTTTAATGACCTTCAGATCAATTCCTTCGACTCGCTCGTAAGTAGTAAATCGCTTATCGCATTGATCACATTCGCGACGTCTTCTGATCGAAGTCTGATCTTCTGCTTCACGAGAGTCGACAACGCTGGTATCGGCATGGTGGCAATAAGGACATCTCATACTACTCCTTGTGGTTTGTTAAAGCTCTAAACACAATATCTTGTGTTTAGTCGCAAGCAGGATTTTAAGAATGACACACTCTAAACCATACTGTCAATATCTCAAAATATCTCAAAGAGGATTAATGTTATTTGCAACAAAAATGCCGAAATAATCCGAAACTGAACACATAAATAGAGCAATTAGTTAGAAAGTGACTGACTCAAACACAGTTTAATGGATTCACATTCACTAATTAGATGATCTGCAACTGCTTTATCTGCCCCATCAAAATTATCCGCCATTATTTTTGCTTCCCACAAATATGCAGTCAGATGTTTTAACATCATAATTTTAACTTCATTGGTAGTCTCTGCGTCTAATGTTTCCTGAGTGGCATTTAAAAAGTATTTCTGTGATTTAGTTAAAGCTGTTAAAGCTAAGACTTGATTATCTTTTTCCAATAGCTGATTGGCATAATCTAAGCGTCTCCAACCATATTCAGCTTGAAGCCAGAGTCTTTTTGGAAAAGGAGTTACCTCTAGTTGAACTTTATCAATCACCATTAAAAATGGGTAAATAATGTGATCAGGTAAAATCGTGTTGTTGAGATAAAACTGACGCTGGCTAGCTTGAAGTTCTAACGAGGGGTATGCTGTTGGCACTGAGGTGTTTATTGAAATTGCTACCATAAATACGCCAAAAAAAAGAGCGAAAATAGACAACCAAATTTGTGGTTTGTGCATATTACGGACCCTGACTTTTTCAAGCGTAGTGCCGAAAAATCAGCAGGTACGCAAGATGCTGTGCATATTACGTGATTAAGGAATGCAGTATAGCCATTAAGTTTATGGCTGTCTAGTTAAAAATAGATCAAAAGCACCATGCCCCAAATGGTGTGAGATATCACTAGTAAATATCCATTCTGCTTTTGTGAAAACAACAGACTCTGACCAACAGCAAATAAGGTTAATAGAGTTAAGATTGGAAAAACAGTAATTAAATCAAACCTGGAAAACGCATTGGGGATATGAAATAACATAAAAACTAGAGCTACTAAAACGACCTGCTTGATTAAAGACCAATTAATAAACCTATCTTGCACCACGCTCATTATAAAACTAAAGAAAAAGACTGTTTCCCAAAAAGCAGTAAATAAACCCAAGAGCATCTCCCACCAAAACCGATCCGCAAAGAAAATTAAAGCCGGCTGGATAGTACCACCGGCTTGCATCAACCTAATAAAAATTGTTAAAAAGCCAAAAATACCACCAACAGCTAAACCTTGCAAAACGCCAGGGTAAAGTTTTTTAAGTCTAAAGCTATCAATAATCGGCCGAAATCCGGTCACGCTCACATAAACCCAAACTGGTAAACCAAAAAACACAGCCTTACCAATTGTTTCATCAAACCAAACTGGAAAACTAAACAGACTACGGTAAAGAAACCACAGCATTAAGGTAAGAATTAATAATGGAAAAAAAACTTTATGAGTTAAATCACGCCCTGCACTAGCACGAGTAGTTTTTCTTATTTTTAAATTAGTTTTATTTTTTTTTAAGGGCATCTAGAACCAGCTTTAGGGTTTCTTTTTTTGTACTAGAATAAGTATTAATAACTAAATCGTATAAGTCTGGGTGCCAAAAATCAATTGGCTCTTGAGCGGAGAGAATGCCTGCATCAACTACCCAGTCCTGCCATTCTTTAGCATACAACCTTTGCCAGGTTTTTAAATTTGTTTCATATCTACCCATAACGTGTTCTTTTGCCTCTGCAACTGAGATTTGATCGCGATTAACGACTCGATCTATACGGATAGCATCTTCACTGCAGGTCATTAAAATCTTTAAGGTGTCTGGAACTTGTTGAGCAATAAAGCCAGATAGCCATGATTCTAAAATCCAATGTTGTTCTTTTTGAAGTTTTTCTCTCATTCCATAATCTACCTGACGATCAAAGTCATCTTCATAATGAGAAGCATCGTGATGTTTTCTTTGAGTATTATCAAATAATCCTTTTTCTGCCGCATAAGCCCGCATAAACTCCCCACCACTAAAACCATGCCAGCCATCAAGTTTTAACTCTTCCCTCAACATATCCAATAAAGTGGTAGAGCCACTGCCTGGTAAGCCAGAAATAGTAATGTTCTTATAGTTATATTTAAAAATTTGGGGCGTTTGTGAATTCATGATTCTCCTGATTGGGGTAATTGGTATTTATATTAAAAGCTTATTGAAAATAATTATTAGTTGCAAATTCTAATTGTTCCAGAAAAATACGTTTTAGATGGTAAAAATTATTCTGTTCATAAAATAATAAAACTGCTTTCAAGTATTCAAGCTCATCTGTATTGCGGTATGAAAGTGGATACAGATCATAAGCAATTAAAATAGCATTGGCAAGAACTCGACTAGTGCGTTTATTACCATCTGCAAAAGGCTGAATATAGGCAACCATACTAACTGCGATCAAGGCTTTAGACACTGGAAACTTAACTTGATTAATGACAGTAATAGTTTTCTCTAAAGCAACTTGCAAAGAAGTTGAATTTGTCAAAGGTATGTAATTTGTGCCAGTAATTGCTACTGGTTGTCTTCTTATTCCTTGAGAAATATTCAAATCTTGAGTTAGTAAATTATGGAGGGTTAAAATTTTGACCAAAGTCAGTTGCTTAAATTCTTGCGAATGCTCCAAAATATAGTCTAAAGCTTGTTTGTGATTAAGAACCATGTTTGTTTCATATTTCGAACGGCCAACTGCAGCTTTGTGTTGTTTGATTAAAATCTCTGTCTCAAGTAAAGTATAAGTATTACCTTCAATATGAGAAGATTTCCAAGAAAACTCAATAATAAATCGTTCCAGCTCACGTTTGAAAATGGTAGGATCTAGCTTGGTTTGCTGCACACTTAAGTTTTTAAGAGTTAAACTGAGCTCATCTTCTTCTCGATCATTAATAATTTCTACCAAGTGCTCGAAGACTTCAAAATCAAAGCTAGTTTTAGTCTGGTGACGTAGAGTAGAATCAGTTTCAAAATAAGACTGAAGAGAAACTTGTTTAACTAAAGGATTCTCTAAGGAGATATATTTGATGCTTTTACTCTGTCCAATAGATTTTACCAGACCCAAGCTTTGTAGCTTTTTTAAATCTCGATAAAGAGTAGTTTTGGACGGTTGGTATAAATTACTTAATTTCTGAGCTAGCTCTACTCTAGAAATAGGCTGCGTACTGAGTAAACTAAGAATTTTTTCTTGACGAGAAGTCAATTGCGTTTCATTCATACTCATTTATCGTATCAAAATGAAACGAAAAGTCAATAATTATGAAACGAAAAACAACAACAATCTAAACAAGTTGCCAAAAACGGTCTCTCTGGGGGATAATGGGAATCCAAATATGTCTAGTCAAAAATGGCAGCAAACTGTTAAAAATAAGCTGTCAAAGAAAAACCAACCTTTAAAAAAGAAAACAAATAAGTTATCAAAGCTGTTGCCAAATAAGTTGCCAAAGCTGTTGCTAAATAAGTTGCCAAAGCTGTTGCCAAAGCTGTTGCTTTCAGTCACTCATCCAGCAACTAAGTATATTATTGCTGTAATTTTTTCCCTAATTTTAGTAGGCATCGGCTTACTACTTCAACAACTTCCATCTCCTCGTCGCCTTACCTCAAAAGATAACTTTGCTGTTAGTACTTTAATTTATGACCGCCATGGTGAGTTATTATATGAAATCTATGGAGAAGAAAACCGCATTCCAACGAAACTAGAAAAGCTCCCACCCCATGTTTTACAGGCCACTGTTTCAATTGAAGATAAAAATTTTTATCAACATTGGGGTTTTGATTTGAGCGGAATTATACGAGCAGTGAGAAATAATCTTACTAGTAAAGGCACCGAGGGTGGATCAACCATTACCCAACAATTGGTTAAAAATGCTTTTTTAACTAGAGAAAAAACCCTACAGCGAAAATTCAAAGAGCTAGTTTTAGCTGTTTTGACCGAAATCATGTACTCCAAAGAAGAAATTTTAGAAATGTATTTAAACTATATTTCTTATGGCGGTACTGCAGTTGGAATAGAAACAGCATCTTTTAAGTACTTTGACAAAAGTGCCAGCGAGCTTAATTTAGCTGAGGCTTCTTTATTGGCCGGACTACCACAAGCACCCAGTCACTATTCTCCTTTTTCCTCAGATCCCCAGGTCTCAAAAGATCGACAAGCTGAAGTACTGCGTAGAATGGTTGAAGACGGCTATATTTCAGAGCTACAGGCACAAGAAGCTCTAGGAACAACTCTTAAATTTGCGCTTTCAAAAACTGACATTGAAGCACCTCACTTTGTATTTTATGTCAGAGATTTACTTTATGAAAAGTATGGGGAAGAAATGGTAGAAAAAGGCGGCCTACGAGTACACACCACTTTAGATCTAGAGCTACAAAAAACTGTTCAAGCTTCAGTATCAGCAGAGGTAGAAAAGCTTACTCGCCACCTTGTCAGTAATGGTGCGGCCATGGTCACCAAACCTAATACTGGTGAAATTCTCGCCATGGTTGGCAGTATTGATTACTTTAACAATGAAATTGATGGACAGGTTAATATTACGCTTCGACCTCGCCAACCCGGATCTTCGATCAAGCCCCTAATGTACGCCACTGCTTTTGAAAAGAAAAAACTAAATCCAGGCAGTATTCTACTAGATATCCCAACTTGCTTTAATGTTCCTGGTCAACCACAATACTGTCCTAGAAACTATGATGGTAACTTTAAGGGTCCAGTTACCGTCCGTCGATCTTTAGGTAATTCACTTAACATCCCTGCTGTAAAAGCACTTAGTACTATTGGGGTAAAAACCTTTATAGACCAAGCCACTGATATGGGCATTACCACCTGGAAAGACCCTGCTAATTATGGTCTATCTTTAACTCTTGGCGGTGGTGAAATTAAAATGATTGATATGGCCCAAGCTTTTGGGGTACTAGCCAACCAAGGAGTTAAGGTCCCACTAATCCCAATTTTAAAAATTGAAGATTTCACCGGAGAAGTATTATTAGAAATTGATGTTGAAGAAAGATTGGCTAACCTTGATACTCTAATGAAGTTTGATCAAAAACGCGCAGGTGAACTAAGCCGTGTCATGAATAGAGCCCCAGCATATTTAACTAGCCACATAATGCAGGATAATAATGCTCGGGTAGAAGCTTTTGGCTCTCACTCGCAGCTAGTCATCCCCGGAAAAATCGTGAGTGCTAAAACTGGCACCACTAATGATCTGAAAGACAACTGGACTGTTGGCTTTACACCGGAGTATCTCACAATAGCTTGGGTAGGTAATAACGACAACACTCCAATGAATCCATACTTGGTTTCTGGAATAACAGGCGCTGCACCAATCTGGAACGATATTATGAGTTTTGTTTTGCAAGATAAAGAATCAATTTGGCCAGAAAAGCCCAACGACGTAGATCAAGCCATGGTATGTGCCAGTGGCATGCCAACGCAGCGTGGAGATGAATGCCGGTTGTTAAATCAAGAAATGTACTGGGAAGACAGCCAGCCATCAAACTCCAAAGTGGCTGAAAAAGAAGTTTGGATTAAACCAGAAACTGGTTTGCCTCCAGCTTATGGTGAACAAGCTGAGGGTTTGGTGTTAGAAAAACGTACTCTTTATCAAGATCCAGTAACAGAGCTTTATTGTGCTGACTGCAACCGCAGCTTAAATGAAAATGGTAAAATCCAATACGAACAACATATAGTAAACTACTAAACTACTGTCCGTGTTAATAATGAATAAACAGATGTTTTTAACTGAAAATGAATAGGCGAATATTTTTAATAGTAGTAAGTCTACTGGGCTTTTTTTTATCCTTAGCTTTTTCTCTCTGGTATTTTGCCGATATTCCCCTAACATCCCCCCTTAGCTCGCTAACCACTTTTAATTTTATTAATCAAATCACCTCTAGAGGTAACGATAAAATTGTCTACGGATTTGTGCCTTACTGGAATTTAGATGAGGTTATTATCCAGCCAGAATTAACTCACCTAGCTTACTTTGGGCTCACTATTGGCGCTAGTGGTCACATTGTAACTAAAGAAAATGGCGGTCTAGAACCAGGATATAAACATTTGCAAAGTGACAAATTTTTACAGATATCAAGTCAAATGGAACAACAAAACAAAAACATAGAGATTGTTTTATCTCAATTTAATAATGACGCGATCGTAACTTTATTAAACCAAGAACAAAGCATTCAAAACTTATTAACTTCACTTGATTCTATTCTTTTAGCTTATCCAGTTAATGGAATTAATCTAGATATTGAGTACACTGGCAAAATAACTGATGATTTACAACAAAAATTTGTCCAGCTAGTAACTGCAATCAATCAGCACTTAGACCAAAAATACGATCACGTGGCGTTTTCAATTGACATGTATGCCTCAGCTGCTAGCAATCCTCAAATTTGGGATGTGGCTGCAATTGAACCACATGTTGATCATATTGTGGTGATGGCCTATGACTTCCACCAACGCTCCTCCCCTCAAGCTGGACCAGTAGCTCCGCTTTTTGGTGGTCGTGAGTATTGGGACAGTGACATTAATCAACATCTAGCTGATTTTGTTAAACTAGTGCCAAAAGAAAAAATTCTCCTTGGAGTTCCTTTTTATGGCTATGAGTGGCAAACTACCTCACGTGATCCTCAAGCACATACTTTTCCAAAAACTGGCAGTACTGCTAGTTTTAAAAGAGTTAAAAAAATTATGTCTCAAGCTAAAGAACTTTCTGTTGAAGAAGGCTGGAATGATCATGCCCTCTCACCTTACTTATCATATCTTGAGGATAATCAAATTTTTGTGATCTATTATGAAAACTCAAGATCTTTATCTTACAAACTAGATTATGTTAATCAACTCAATCTAAGTGGAATCTCTATCTGGGCACTTGGCTATGAAGATGATTCTCGCGAGCTGTGGGATGTAATTGATAGAAAATTATAGAAAAATTTAACACCTTAACAAAAAAATTATAGGTCTGTTTTAAAGACCATTTACAAGATATGTTGTCTGATTAAATAGCTGATGATATGATCCCTCCATGAGTAGAAGAAATCCTATAGCTTTCAGAAATAGATTAAAGTTGACCTTAAAAAAACTAGGACCAGTTTACTTATTCTTCAAATTTAACCCCTCAATAAAATTTAGCCCATCCACAGAAACTAAAAAATCCGCTTTAAAAAAGAAGTCTAAGAAAAAAAGTGCAAATGGTAATGAGATAGGTGGAAGTGTAACAAATGGTAGCTCAGCTCTCCAAGGTTGGTCGATTATTGATTTAATTAATTTGTTTAAATTACCACAGATTATTAAAAAATTTAAATTTAGTTTTCCTAAAATTAAAATTTCATTGCCATTATTGCCATTATTTTGGTTTAAAAAAAGAAAACTAACCACTTCACTTAAAACTATTCTTATTAGTGCTTTACTGATCTTACTAACTAGCAGTGCATATGGTTTTTACTTATTTATCATCAAAGATTTACCTCAACCCAGTCAACTAACTGAAAGCAAACAAATTGTATCCACCAAAATCTTATCACGTGACGGGGAGGTATTATTTAAAATTTATGAGAATGAAAACAGAACGCTAGTAAAACTAAATGATATTCCGCAAAACATGATCAACGCAACAGTAGCAATTGAAGATGGAAATTTTTACTATCACCATGGCTTCTCAATTAAAGGGATTATTAGAGCTATAATTGCCAATAGTCAAGATCCATCTATCCAACAAGGTGGCTCGACCATTACTCAGCAGTTAGTTAAAAATCGACTCCTTGACCCAGAAAAAACTATTCAAAGAAAAATCCGCGAACTAATTTTATCAATCTTAGTAGAGCTCCAGTTTAGCAAAGAGGAAATATTAGAAATGTATTTAAACCAAGTTGCCTATGGTGGCTCCACCTATGGCATTGAGGAAGCAGCTCAACGATATTTTGGAAAAACTGTTGGTCAATTAAATCTAGCTGAAAGCTCTTTATTAGCCGGATTACCAGTTGCCCCATCTATTTACTCACCCTTTGGCGGTGCTCCAGAACTAGCTAAACATCGCCAGCTAGAAGTATTACGAAGAATGGTCGAGGATGAATATATTGACCAAGCTCAAGCCGACACAGCCTACAATCAACCTTTAAACTTTCAACAAGACGTGATTGATATTAAAGCCCCTCACTTTGTGTTTTATGTTAAAAAACTCCTCTCAGAGCAATATGGAGAAGAAGTTGTTAGTCAAGGTGGGCTAGAGGTTACCACCACATTAGATCTAAATTTACAACAAGCTACTCAACAAATAGTTACTAACGAGGTTACCAACCTTACTAGATTGCAAGTTAGTAATGGAGCAGCTCTAGTTACTAATCCTCAAACTGGTGAAATTCTCGCCATGATCGGCAGTAAAAACTACTTTGACTTTGGACATGACGGACAGGTAAACGTTACTCTCCGACCTCGCCAACCCGGTTCTTCTATTAAACCTCTGACCTATTCCATTGCTTTAGAACAAGGCAAATCTCCTAGTACAATTATTGATGATAGTCCAATTACCTATCACAGTATAGGTAGCCCACCATATAGCCCTAAAAATTATGATGGTAAATTTCACGGCAAAGTAACACTGCGAGAGGCTTTGGCTTCTTCATATAATGTGCCGGCGGTTAAAACTTTGGCTGAAATTGGAGTAAGCACAATGCTAGATAAAGCCAAAATAATGGGCATTGATACATGGCAAGATAGAAATAGATTTGGCTTATCACTTACCTTGGGTGGTGGAGAGGTCACTATGGCCGATATGGCAGAACTCTACAGTACTTTTGCCAATTATGGCACTACGGTAGAGTTAAATCCGATTTTAGAAATTAAAAATTATCAAGGCGAAATTTTGTACCGCAACACTTGTGTATTAGAAAATAAGGGTTGTCCACAAAATAAAACACTCAATACTAAAACAGCATATCAAATTTCTGATATTCTCTCGGATAATCAAGCACGCACACCTGCCTTTGGTCCGCAAAGTGTTCTGCGCATCCCCAATCAGCAGGTTGCAGTTAAAACTGGGACAACTAATAGCCTGCGAGATAACTGGGCTATTGGTTACACCACTGATTACCTAGTTGCTGTTTGGGTGGGTAATAATAATAATTCTCCAATGAGCTATGTAGCTTCTGGAATTACTGGTGCTTCACCGATTTGGAATCAAGTCATGCGGTTGCTATTAAATGAAGATATCCCTCACCGCTTTGCTCTTCCAGAAGGATTCACCAGGGTTAAAATTTGCGCTATCACTGGCACTCTGCCTTGCGCTGGTTGTCCAAAAATTACTGAAGAGTTATTTGTTCCTGGAACAGAACCACAAACGCATTGTTCGCCAGATTGGTTTAAGAAAAAAGAAGAACAAAGCCCTAGCCAAAACCAAAACCCTAGCCAAAACCAAAAAAATCGTGATCAAATTTTAGATGGGACTCAAATCTTAGATGGAGCTAGAGTTAATTAAAAAAGTAACTTCAATTATTAATTGCCTTTATCTCTCATTGCACTTACTTGTGTCTCAATCAAATCTACAACTTGATCAATGCTAAGATCACTCGTATCAACTACTGTTGCTTCTGGCACAATTTTAAGTGGATCGATTTTTCTTTCCATATCGCGCTTGTCACGCTCTAAAAGTTGATCATAAACCTGATCAAAACTGGAATCTTTACCCTTTGACTGCTCTTGCAGATGACGACGCCGAGCTCTAATTACCTCAGATGCAGTTAAATATATTTTTAAATCTGCATTGGGTAATACCCTATATGTGATGTCCCTACCCTCCATGATCACGTCATGACTAACAGCAATTTCTTGCTGTTTTTGCACTAAAACTTTTCTTAATTTAGAGTATTGAGCTATTATAGATGTGTTTTTGCCAATCTCATCAGTTCTTATCTGCCAAGAAATATCTTCTCCATTTAATAAAACTGTGATTAAGCGTCCATCTTGCTCTAATTGTGAGGGGTTTAATAATTCAATTTTGGCTTTAGAAACTAAATCTGCGACTTTGTCTTCGTCATTAAGATCAATTTTATGACGCATGGCTAATAAAGCCGCTGCGCGATACATAGCTCCAGTGTCAATATATAAAATCCCCAATCTTTCTGCTACTAATCTTGCCACCGTACTACACCCAGCAGCAACTGGACCATCAATGGCAATTTGAAATGGGCTCAACATTAAGCTTATTTCTTTTTTTTGCGGGCAGTGCGTTTCTTATATTTGGCTGGAGATTTCTTTTTAGACTTATTTAACTTATCTGTGCAACACATCCAGTCTTCTCTATCAGAAGTCACCAACCCACCAAGGCCAATAATAATTAAAATTAGAGGCCATAAATTCCAAAAAGCTCGAGGGAGCATGCCTATGTTTGAGGCAAGAAAAATAAACCCCATAATAACTAATGTAGCTGGCCAAAATACGTTTTTGGGCATAAAAACTCCTTTATATTATTTAAGTTGTATTTAGCGTAGCAAAAATAGTAATTTTGTTAAAGAGGAAAAGGGAGGGGTGGGGATAAAACTCTATATCTCATCAAATTGCTGTAATAAATCCACCATTCTTGAAGCTTCAAAAGCTGTCAAAGAACGAGGATCAAACTTAGCAATGACTTTAGCACGAGAGTCGCTGACTCTCCCCTCCATCTGTGCTAACTGAGCAGAATTAATTACATCAGAACGATAACGCATACGGTAAAACAACAGACTTAACTCGCGTAATGTACCTGCTTGCTTAGCAGAAATTACTCCATACTGCTCTGCTAAAATAATTTTTTCTCTCGTAGAGCTGGGGATTTCAACCCTATCCTCACTAAAACGATCAAAAACTTGAGAAAGTAAACCATAAACCTTAAAATTAAAAATTCGCTGCAACTGCATTTTAAAATCAACTAATTGATCTCTGGCTAAAACTTGACTCATGCCCGCATTGTAATATTGTTCAAAACCATCTATGTCCCTATTGATATAATCACTAGTGGACGGTACTCCAGTAGCCTTCAGCTCTATATCTTTATTAATAAATGTAGCCTTAAACTTAGATACGATCTTTATACCCTCTGCAGAAATACTAGTTGCATCTAAAATTTCAGTCGGCTCTACCTTTTGTCGATTTTGACTCAGCTCAATCTTAAAATTTTTAAGTTCGCTAAGCAATACCACTGGTTGTCGATCGCGATTAGCTAGACCAGCGTCTGGACGAATTTGATATTCATCTTCCAAAATTCTATTAACTTTAGTGCCTACCTTAAATAAAATCTCACGTAGAATTTCATGATCTTTTTCCTTAAAATCAATATCATCAACTAAAACTAGATAATCTAAATCTGAGCTTATCACTACTTCATTCCTCCCCACAGAACCAGAAACACAAATAGCCACTTTCTCTTTATACTCCTCATATTTAAGCCGATCTTCTTCTTCTAACTCACCAATTCCACGAATGAAAGTTGACTTAAGAACCGACTGTTTAATGCGAGTACTACGATCAGCTAATTCCTCAACCTCGTCTAAAATTTCTTGACCTTCGGCTTGTGTTCTTTTATCAAGAAAAATAGCTCTATTCAGAGCTAAACTTCTACTTAAGGGAAGCCTAGGTACATCTTGGTGAGCAACAGCTGAGCTTTCCTGTAACAATTGCTGTCTTAGCACTCCCACAGGCTCACCAGATTTATCTCTTAAGCCTCGCATTGCACTCAAGAAAGCTTTGCGTTGAGAATTAATCATAATTTCTTGAGCTTGTTCAATAGTGCGCTCAGTGCTTTCCCATGGTTGATACTGTTCAGATAATCCTAATCCCCAACTGAGTCGAATATTATCAAATACACTTCGAAGATCATAATTTGCTCCCTCTTGAACAGAAAGCACTGTCTTACGCAAACAATTAAACAACCTTTTAGATTCAGGCTCATCACTATGAGCTAAAGTAATATAGTAATCACGTGCCCAAATAATTCCTCCTTCTGGATATCCTTGCTCTCTAAAATTTAAATGGATCGTTTTAATTTCTTCTAAGAAATTATCATCCATCTGCTCTTGCTCATATTGTAAGGCAGCTTCTTCTATTTTTTGAACTAAATCTAAATTTTTACTTAACTCATACTTCAATTGAAATATATATTCAGTCATTTGAGAATTTGTAAGCTCAAAACCTTGAATTTCTTTTCCTTGTGGGTTTAACACGACCCGATTTGGAATTTGTATTAATCTACCAGTGGATGAATCTCGCCCTACCCAGCCATCAGCTCTACTTGGATCATCTGAAAGAGCTCCGTGTGAAGCCAACATATCTTCTGTAAAAAAAATCACCATCATCCCATCTTTAGCCGATCCATAATGACTATCAATACCTGGATTAGTAAAAGCACCAATAGTAGCCTTTTCTCCCCTCAAACCAACTCCGTCTGGACCTTCAATAATTTTTTGAACAATTTGCTGAGCCCCAAAAGTTTCTTCTTCAGCTCTAGCTACTCCTTCTTTACGTGCAAAAGCTTGTCCAGTGCCATGACCCATAACCACCGTCTGATTTAAAGCTTGTTCGCGATTTAAAAACCATAAATTATCGCCTCTTTCTAGAACTATGGCTATTGCTTGCTTTTTCAAAGCTTCAATTTCTACTATTAATTCTGAACCAATAATTTCAGCCACCTTTTGCCCACTAATTTGAACACAGTTTTCCCAATAAATTAAACGATTCCGATAATAAACACGACTATCTTCTTGTAGATCTACTGCATTTTCACTTTTAATCGCGGGATCTCCGTCATAAATATACCCATTTTTACTCAGTTCACCTGTTGCTTTTCTTTTTTCTAAATAATCTGTTTCTTTAAAAAAACTATATTCATCTTTTTGAGCAACTACTTCTGCCCAAAAACCAGTTCCTTTTTGTTCATCTTTTTTTATCAGAGTATTGCGTAATGCAAAACCATGTTTTCTCACTATCTGCGATTGATCAACAAAATACTCTAAAGCAATATCATGCAATTGATCGTAGTTAAGCCGTTCTAAAAATAATTCTAATGCCCAAGAGTCTCTTGGAAGAGCCGTATCGCGCAAATAATCCCAAACTATTGCAGTCAATTCTATTTCAGAATAGTTAGCTAATTCTAGACATGCATCTAAGGCTTCATTAGAAAATTTATAGGTTTGCTTATCGATCATTACTAGCTGTCGTGCATCAGCTGGAGTAAAAGAATAATTTGCCAATAATGGCAGCAGTCGGTCATCAATATTATCTTTTCTTTCAGCAATATCAATCACAGCTTTTTTAACTGCTTTAGCAGAAACCCTATCACTAAATTCTTCTAAAAACTCAATTACAAGATGAAAATTAATATCTTGTCTTGCTAAATAAAGCTCAAACAATTGAGTAGTCTCGGGCGAAGTATAATTTTTTTGCTGATTAAAACTATTAAAAACTTTTAATAAAGTGAGGCTAGCGTACCGATCCTGAGTCAAAAAAAATTGAAGAACTCCCTGTGTTTCTCTTTCATTAGTAATACTTTTTTCTAACAAAAATTCAAACATTTGAGAGTTATCGCCACCCAAATTTAAGTATTCTTGAATAAATTCTTGGTAATCAGCTAAGGTTAAAATATCCTCACTTGCGAATGGCTGGAACTCGCATAATCTAATTGACGACATAGCAATAGCTCTATCTGATCTAACTCCAGGAATGAACATATTGTGGTAAGCCGTCCAACACTGACGTTTTTCCTTATCCGTAAAAGCATGTTCTGGATCATCGCGTAAATAATCAAATATTACTTTAAATGCCTCGCCAGACAAACGATTAGTTGCGCTCAAATAACCCATAGCAACTCTTTTAAAAGTCTTATTATCGATCGCATTTCTACTTAAAGTTATAATATTATGGATACTATTTGGTGATGGCCACCTAGCAATATCTTCTTCCAAAAGTTTAATAAAGTTTTCTGGCTCAGTCCAGCCAGCTAAGTTAGCCAATCTCTGTACAATTCTTGGGTCAGGATCAAGCCGATGGATAAATCCTTCACATAATTCCTGAAAGTGTTTTTGTCGTAAGGTCTCACCTTCTTTTAAAATTTTTTCTGGCTCTTTAGTAGCTAAATCTAAAACAAAAAAAACTGATTCATTATCATGAGCACTGCCATTTCCCAAAATAAAACTAATTAACTCTTCAACTTTAAACCCTTCAAACTCATCCATAAAATATTGATCTCTCATCTTAGAATTCCACAAAACATCCTCACGACTTTTAAAGCCAAAATTTTCCCAATAAATATTGTCCCGATGCAATTGAGTAAGAAGAGAAATTGTTCCAAAGCGAGTTAACGGACTCTCTCTAGCAATATCAAGAAGTTGCTTGGTTTTCTCTAAATTAAAACCTCTGGAAGCACACCTAATAATTAACGCTTGTTCCCCCAGTGAATATTTAGCTTGATACTCATCTAACTGACCTTTTTCAGTTATTAACTCATAAAAGTCAAAAAATTGAGACCTAAATAAAGATTCGTCCAAAGTATTATCAATGTCTTGTTGAGTACAACCTGCAAAAAAGACTCGATACTGTTGGAATTTTTCATCCTGCGAAATATTTTTATCAACATCTTTTAATAATAAGCCTGATCGCCCAATTATTTGTGCTACTGCTTGAGAATCATTAAGTTCTAAAAATAATTCTGAGAACCACCTCCACTTTATATTAAGCAGTACATCTTTGACTTCACTTGGAGTACTAATCCAACCTTGCTCAACAATTCTTCCCAATAATTTATCTGCGTTTTGGGTATCTGAATCAAAAAAACTCAAGCAGACTTCTTTAAAACCATTCCCACCGGCTCTATCAAGAACAGACATGTCATTTTTTTCAGCTGCAAAACCTACCAAAGAAACATAGTCAGAGCCAGAGAACTTTAGTTGGCTAACTTTAGTTTGTAAGACTGGAGGAAATTTAAGTTGTGGATCTTTAATCAACCAGCTAATTACTAAACTTCTAGTAAGAGTCATTTTTTCTAGTAATTCAACAGGACACTCTCCTAACTGTCCATTTTTTATTAAACTTTCTCCCAAAAATTTAGATAAATCGCTGTTAATTTTATCAAAAGAAAACTGCTCTATCACCGATGGTGGAATCTTAAAATACAATTCTAATCCGCCGTCATTGATCACTAAGCTAATGGCGCTAAATTGATTTTGTTTAGTAGAAATGGCTATACTAATAACCTCCTGAGGCAAAGGTATCTGCTGCTCAATGCTAATTTTTAGAAACTCATAAAAATTAAAGGCTACTTTGTTTTGATCTTCAATCTTAGTAAATTCCTGTATATAAGGTATTAATTGATCCAATTTTCCAATCTTAAAAGCTTCCAGCGCAAGATTTATTCTATCCCAAGAATGCATTTCTCCTAAGGTTTCAAGTAGGGTTTCAGGAATCTTATCTAATTGTTCTAAAGCTAAATCTAAAGCCCGATCAGTTTCATGATGCTCTATTAGTACTTTTTTAACTTGCTGTTGAACTTCATGGGTTAGTTTTTCCCAACCTCTAATCATTACCTCCGCAGCTAATTTGGGATCGCGTTGTTGCATGGCTGTTGAGAAAGTTTCGGTATCGGGTTGATGCTGATTGAGTTGATTTTGTAAAAGTTGAGAATTAATAATATCTAACTGCTGATCATGACCACGGAGTTCCCTTAGCTCATCACGCCACGACCTAAGTAGCTGTTCATCTCCTTGAGCTTTAGCTACGAGATAGACAACGTCATTGAGTTTAATCCAAACGGCTTCCCAGGGAATATTTCCTCCATTACGCGCTGATTCCCACAAGATTGGACCTAAATCTTTAAATTGATGAAGACCATAAACAGTAGAAAGTTTTTCTCCTAAAGAAACCAGCGGCTCTTCTCTAAAATTAAATCCATTATTAGATTGATTCAGAAAAACAGCTAATCTTTGTTGAATCAATCGCTGTTGGCCTTTACCATCATTGGTAATAATTGACTTTAATGATTCAATTAATTTAATTTCAGCTATAAATGTCTGCGCTATCTCATCTACAGAAGAACCATTTAATTTTTTACTTAAACTAAAAATTGCCTCTGCATCGTATAATTTTGACAGGCTTTGATCTATCCCAGTACTAACTAATAATACTTGAGCCAAAGCTCTTTCCTTAGGTGATAAATCTGTATCCAGCTGATCAGCATCTACTCCAGATTTAAGCTGATCTAAAATCAACAACAATTTAGATATTATTTCACCAAGGTTTTGATGTTTGCCCAAAATTTCAAAAACAGCCTGCTTATCTTCTAGAGAAGCCCCAATTGTGTTTTCTAAAATAGAACTTGGATTTAAATGCAAAAATTCGGCTACTAAATCTAGTGACTGGATCTTATCTTTATCTAGGCTCATGCTTTCATAATACCAGGAACATAACTTACCCTACTACCTTCCCTTCATTTCCCGCGCGCTGTCCCGCGCCAAATCTTTTTTCTTTAAATCTTGTCTCTTATCATGCAGTTTTTTACCTCGCGCCACCGCAAACTCAAGCTTGATATTTCTTTCTTTTAAAACAAACGCCAGCGGAATTAACGCCTGACCTTTTTGCTGGCTTAACTGCTCAATTTCTGCCAATTCTTTTTTGTGCAACAACAACTTACGAGTGCGCTTAGGATCATAATTCGCATTATCCGCAAATTTGTAAGGCGTAATTTGAGCATTTAATAAATAAGCCTCACCACTTAGCAGCTTAATATAGCTCCCAAAAAAACTGCCACTGCCAGCACGCAAACTTTTTACCTCAGGCCCAGACAAAACAATCCCAGCCTCATATTTTTTGAAGATCTCATAGTCATGGGTAGCACGGCGATTTTTAAGCAATAATTTTGACATAACTTATCAACCTAATTTAAATTAACTCTTTAAGCCTAGGTACTAGATAAAACGGCACTGATAAGAGAGGATAAGATTCACCAGCTATACTGATACTTTCTTGCTTCAATGGACCACTATAAACTCGAACCAAAATTGAATTTTCCACCAGCTGGGCAAAACTAAACAACGAACGCAAGCGAGAACTTTCTCCAGATTTCACTTCTACTCCTACAATTTTGCCCTGATAATTAAAACAAAAATCTACTTCTGCTGAGCCTTCTTTAGCAGGACGACTCCAGTAAAAAAGATCTTGCTTAGAAAATGTAGTCTGAGCTAATAAATTTTGACCTACCACCTGTTCTGCAATCCTACCTTTATAAACATCTTCTAATTGTTGTTTTTGAAACTCTGCCAGTCCAACTTGATGCTGATAATTAACTAATCCGGCATCCAGAAATAATAATTTTTTTGATCTTAGCGGTTTAGGTAGCAGAGGAATAGAGCGTGATTGAGTGGATTGAAGCTGGTTGAGCAACATAACTTTCTCTAATGTATTAAAAGCTTCGCTCATTTCTCGGCTACGATACTTTGAACGACCAAAACCTTCATAAGTAATAAGCTGTCCAGCGTGTCGAGGCGCTGTTTGGATAACAAACTGCAAATATTTACTATTAGCTGTTGATTCATATTTATAAACATCTTCTTGGTAAGTTAAAAGCAAGCCATCGTAAATAGCTGTGAGCAATTGTATGTCTTGAGTCTGAATAAAAGTATTAACTACCTCTGGCATACCACCCATCCAAGAGTACTGAAGAAAAAACTCAAGAGCAAATTGATGAGTAATTTTTGGTAGCTGCTCTCCCACTTTAATATTTTTTATATCAGCTAACAATCTTTCCTGACCCAAAGCAATCAAAAACTCAAAAAAATCTAAAGGATAAAGATATAAAAACTCTACTCTCCCCACAGGCATAGAAATCTTAGCTGTTTGTAAAACCACCTCTAATAGAGAACCAGAACCAATTATTGCCCATTTGGGATTATTTTCATAAAAAAAACGTAGTAATTTCACAAGGTGAGGTAAATTTTGAATCTCATCAAAAAAAATAAGTGTCTGATCGTTGAGGATTTGTTTTCTTTTAGCCACTAATTGCTCAAAATCATCAATTGTATATACTTGAGAAAGATCTCGAAAATCCTGAGCGTGATCTAAATTAAAAGAAATAAAATTACTAAATTCTTGCTGACCAAACTGCTCCACTAGTGAAGTCTTACCAACTTGACGTGCACCTCTAAGTAAAATAGGCTTACGGTTAAATTTATTTTTCCATTCTAATAAATAATTATAAGCTCGTCTTTTTAACATAGGTACTATTTTATTACAAACTTTGTCATAATCAAGTACTATTTTATTACAAATTCTGTATTATTTAACTAGCATTTTGTGACAAAAAACTAAATGCTCATCGCGTACACAATTGACCCACTCACGGCAAACGCCCTGCCAAGTTCTTCACTTACAAACAAAGTAGTTGTAGAAGCCAAAGAATCACTTTTAATCTCTTTTAAAAACTCACCTTCTTTAGTTAACACCACCAGCCTCTTACCATCTGGTTCAAGTAAATATAAATTTTCTAAATCTTCACTTGTCACAATTTGCAAATTATAAATAAACGGCTCAGCTAAGCCAGAAATCTCAAACTCTTGCTCACGTCCAGATGCCAACTTGTGCACCCCACCTTCACGAGTCGTCACCCAAACATCGCCATCAATTGCCCAAGAAGACACCTGGCTATAATCAAAGCTAACCGCCCCGCTCATCCAGCCAATGGGATCAGAATAATTTTCCTCCTGTTTTGCATAACGATAAATATTTCTTTTTTCTGGATTAAGCACGTAAATATAAGTAGCAAAACTCTCTATGAGAGTAGCCGCTTTATTAGAATCACCCTGCGCAATAATTTCAGTCAGATTGCCACCACTATTGTCCTTTTTATCTTGATTCTTTAAATCTTTTTGAAAAATTCCTTGACCTAAAACAGTTAGAGTTTCATCAGCGATATCTAAATCAACCAGGCTTTCAACTGTAAACAAATCAATTTTTTGAACTTGTTTTTTTTCCAGATCTAAAACCACAGCTTGTTTTCTACCAGCATCCAATAACACCACTTGCTTACCAATCGCATCAGCATTACTTACCACAAACTCTCCATCCACTAGCCGAAGATCATAAAAAATTTCTAACTGACCAAATTCCTCTTGACCTGAAATTTGATCAAACAACTCACGCGCGGTAGTTAATTGCTCAATCACTAGCTCATGAGCTTTTTTTTGATCTTTAAAATCTCGCTCCAGTTGCTCAAATTGAGTAATGGCCTGAGCAACAGTTTCTCGAGCTAAAATTGGATCTGTAACAACTTGATCTTTAGCCAGTACTATTTGCTTGGCAATTGGCGCCAAAACAGCATTAGTAGCTTTAATTTGTTGCCTAATCTTAAAAACTCTAAAACCAATCAAGCCTCCCACGATAACTACTCCTGCTACGACTGGCAAAATAACTCTCATAAACTGCCGAGGTGATTGTTGTTTTAAATAAATATCTTTAGCAGTTAGTTTCCTCACCAAAACCACTACTGTTCTAAGAGCTTTAGCCACTAAATTTTTCAGCCTAGACAATATCTGCACTAACTTAATTAAAAGACGACGCCATCCAATACCATTAAGCAGAATAAATATTTTTTTAAATTGGTGACTGATTTTTTGCCCTCCTTTATTAAGTAAAGTCAGTGCTTGGTGAGTAGACTTTCTTTGACCTAATCTAGATAAACCTGGCTCGGTCTTTTCCTCCGTTT
>JAHJBU010000123.1 GCA_018813375.1 Patescibacteria group bacterium | reverse complement strand
CTCGCTATTCATCTTTATCCTCCTAAAACCTAATGATTTTTATTCAAATTATAATTGTAAATTTCTCTATGCTTGGACGGCACAACCACAAAAATAACCAGCTTCGTCTGGTTTATTTTTTTGTTAGTCAAATAGCTTCACTCCACAAGGGGTTTTTATGTTTTTTATCTATGTCCCCCATGTTTCTGCTCATTCGTTCCACGTTCTTCTGCTCTTTCTAAAGTGTGTGGATCAATTTGAATCTTCATCCGTCTTCTTTTGTCTTCCATCCTTATCAATAGCAGATAATCACAAAAATAACCGGCTCTGTCTGGTGTTAGGTAAAAAGCTCCTCGCCGCCGTCTTTTTCTTTTCTTCTGGCTGCCAGAAATATTGGATTTTCAAGTTTTAAGGGGTGACCCTGTCTCTGCCCCAGACCACCAGGCCGCAAGTCTGTCAGTTCCATTGAGTTGGTTAGGCAAATAGCTCCACCCCGCAATTGTCTTACTCGTTTTTTCTGGCTTGGCGACTCGTTGTTTCCTATATGTCAACCATTTCAACTTCGTTCCCTCATTCCTATATGTGCGTCCTTGTCATGCAGTCTAGAAATGTTGGACAGTTACGTCCCCTTCGTGAAGTGCGATACGGTAGCGTAGCGATGCGAGATTCGCGTGGAAGCCAGAAGACTCTGATATTTGCCAGACCACTGTGCTGACCTTCCGCGTAGAGCCAGCGTCGCCGATCATATGGACATTCATTCCTCTGCCTCCTGCTGTGCAGATACTGCACAACGTCGGGCATGGGATGGGATAAGCTTGACGGTCCCCCATCGGTCGGAACGATGGGTCTTCAACAAAATGGGTGTGTCCGTGTAGAATGAGAGACACCTTGTTTTTGCGCAATGTTTTCAGCAACTCTGGCGCGAGTCTATTGGCACAGCGTTCGGTCCCGTACTGAATTGGATTGTGATGGATAACCCCAATTCGAGTAGAGGCATTGGGTACTGAAAGACTTTTTGCGATGCTAAGCAGATACTCCTGATTCACAGCTCCTTCATCCACCCGCAGTAGGTTAGTTAGTTCGACTTGAGTCTCGTTGGCTTCTTTCAGGAGACGCTGGACTTCATCGGGCACTTGTCCGGAGAAATATCCTGAAACCAGGAGAATCAATTCAATGTCATGCTCTTTACATGTAACTGATGCAAATGGAGGAACCGTGGCGGGATTCGGGTTAAATCTTCGGATGACTATACTGTCTTCTGGGAAGGTTTCTTCATCGGGGCCAAATGGTGTAGTGCATACATTATGATCTGCCAAATTATGGATGAAGCCATGCATTTGGTCTGCTGTGCCATCCAACCCCCAAGTTATATCGTGGTTGCCCGGAACAACTAAAATCCGGTGGGGATGTTCCGCTCCCCAGACTGATTCTCCCAGGGTTTTACAAAACAAGCGGAAAGTATCGAATTCCTCTGGTAAGGCCACACTTGTTACATCGCCCGAGATAACGACGAAATCGGGTTTTAGTTTTGGATAGTCGGCGGATATCCTGGCGACCATGCATGCGAGTTCTTTGGGATTACCTTCCTGCTTGTTGAGTTTTCCAAAATGTATATCAGAGAGTTGCCAAATCACGGCCCCAACGTGATAGCCAAGATGCTTCGAAGGATCTGAGAGGAGGTCATGTATTTCAGTTTGTGCCTCAGGGCCGCGCCTCGCAGTAGGTGCGAAGTGAGTGAGTACGTTCTGGACCTTGGTATACATGTCGTGACAACGATTAGATAGCTCATCCACATCACGTTCAGACTCTATTAGGCATTCCAGCAGTTCTTTGCCAGGTATGCCGTCGCCGTCGAAGAGGTCATGATATATTTGCTTGTTCAGCTCGAACACGTCGTACAGACTTTCACCAGTCCGGCCCAAATAGTCGAGGATTACACCGCAAATATCGACATCGTCATTGGGATATCGTTTGAGGAGAGTTTGAAGCTGCGCAATTTCTTTCTCTTTTTCCGCCATATTCCTTCCCCCTGGACTTACAAATGCGAAGAGCGTGTTGGCCATTCATAAAGTGCGACGAGCGGACTTCGGCTCATTTGGACACGGATGCCATCTGTGGCTCGTTGGTCCAATCGGCTGTCGAGCACAATTGCCCCCATAGGATTTATGCCAGCGGCCCGGCAAAACATTATCAAGTTACTCATTGTGTTGCCAAAATTGATACCGTCGTCGGCGAGTAGAACTCGCGAAACACCGTCAAACGGGTTCTTAGTATTCTGTGGTAACCCCCCTCCAGGGGTAACCCGTCGAAGATCACGTCGCGGGATGCTCACAATCTTATTGACGTCTATCGCCTCCGAGACAAGGCTGGCAAATGTCAAGCCTGTTTCCTCCTCGACAGTACATATTACCTCAGGCCTTGTATTGGGCCACGTTTCGGCAAAACGCTGAGCGATAACATTCCGTAACCAATGTCCGTATCGGCGGACGACTCTATGCGTGTCAATCCGGAAGGAAAAGAACCTGCCTTGCGGATCCTTTTGTTTACGCAATAGAGCTTGTGAGTCCGTCACAATTTCCCAAAAGTCATAGGGGGTCAACTGGCCAGGCAATACTTGGCGGAAATCCTCCGCCTCCTTAACCTTGACGGGAGGCTGCCCGAGTTGGCATAGTTTACAGGAATCTGGCCTTTTGGTATAATAGTCACGCTTGATCGTGAGACCAGCGTTGAGTTTGATCCCTTCGATTTCACTCGGAGAATTGCGCATTTTTGCAATCGTGAAAATATGAATTGGCTTGTGTTCACTGTTGTTCGCTACCAACTTCTGAACAAGGGGTTGCAGAGTGTTCCCACTGTTAACAATATCCGTAAACACGATCACTGCGTCATTCTGGCGAGACAATGTCGTATCGATGTTTTCAGCAGCGGTCAGGGGAGGAAGGTATTCAAAAGTCACCACGTAGCGTTGGCCAAAGAGGGTTTGAAGTTGGTAGCCCACGCGAATTATCACGTCACGCTCTATACCTGTTCCAATGAAAAGAACTGTTTCAGCCTCATCAACCAGGCTGAGGAAAAACTTGTGAAGATACTCCCAGACATTGTCCCTGGCAATGAATTCACGCAGATCGTAGTGCGTCCGCACATGGGAGTTTGCCAGCTCGTAGTGGCCAATATGGCTGTTGGTTCCAAAGACTAGCGAATTGTAAATTCGTGTCTTATTGATATCCAGCAAGTACTGGAAAGTTCCCTGCGGAATCTCAAAATCGGAGAACTGGTTTTTATGGAATCGTTTTGCATAGCAGCGCAGATCAACAACAAAAAAGCTCAGTGGGAGTTTTTGTTGCGTACATATATCCTGAAACACGGATGACTTCAGTACCCAGTCCAAATTGCGAACCATAAGCAGGATGAGGCCATCTCGAATGTTTAGCTTCCCTAAAAAAAGAGCCTTAAGAATCCTATCCATCCTTGTGATGCTGAGATAGAAAGGCATGAGATTCAGAATGAAAATGGGCGGTTCTGAAGTCTTGGCAAGAATTTTGGAGGCATCACGCTGCAATTCCGTAGCGAAATACTCAAAATACGATTCGAGATTGTCAACAGGCCTGGTTACAGAGATTACGACCTCGTGTATCCGCTCTTGACCCTGCACATTGACGTCGCATTTTTTCAGCAGTAGCAGGAAACCGTTATTGTTTCGGCTCTCTTTTGCCCAGCTATGATCAGAAATATGTACGAATCCGAACTCAGAGAGTTTCTTATAATCTTCGACGGCCACATCCACTATGATCACAGGTTTTTGTGTCTTCTTCTTCGCCATGCTCCCAGCCGTCTCCTCATTTTACATCTCTTAGTTGCAGGTGCGGTTCGATTGGGATCGCGATGCGAAGGAGATTACCAGTCCAAGAATGCGGCCATCCTTCCGCTTTCGGATCTTCGGCCGCACCACCTTCGTATTTCAGGCAGAGGCCGTCAGTGAGAATGCGCAGTTTTCCCTTAAAAGTATTGACGGTATCGTTCTTAATATACGTCAACCCCATCCCTTTGCCCTGGCTTTCCATGCCCATTTTTCGTGTAACACCCGCACGAGTCGCGTAATTCGTGATCTTCGCTTTCTCTTCGACTGGTAACGCCTGTCTATTATAGCTCGGAATATTTTCAGCTTGTCTCTTTTCTGGGGATTTCAGGTCTCGATAGTATCGCGGATAGATCGTCTGGGGTATGGCATCCCCATTATCAACGACACTAAGTATCAGTTCCTTTGTGTTACCCATCAGAGATATTGCGACCAGCCCGATTGTGGCGTTCGGGTGCTCTTGGACGTTCATGAGAGCCTCGGTCAGAAGATGATCAGAGAAAAGATCCGCTGTTCGTTTCTCTATTCCACATTGTATGTTAAGAATATCACCGATTCGCTCGGACTGAAAATACCTGACACAGTCAGCGATGCTCTGTGGAGAAATAGCCTTAGCCCCAAGGAAGATTGGATCAGAAAGGTTACGGATTTGAACCAGTCGGCGAGATACCAGAGACTGTAGCAGGCTCTCATTATCAATGATTTTTCTGTCGGGATAGAAATGTTTTGGTCTTTCAGGTGAAAAGTACTCCTTTTGCTGAGGAACGAGGAGGCTGTCAACATTCGAAGCGATATTCTTGAGCCCCTTGTTAAATTCCCACCGTCTCAAGTAATCTGCGCTCCTTTCGTAGTCATCAAAGTCGGAGGGTTTCATCCCGTCTTTACCTTCAGGCAGCCGAAGCAGATAAGACAGGCCAACATTGTGGCGATAATGGTGAAGAGCGACAATTAACCATAGAACGGCTGCAATGTCCCAAACCTTGACCAAGCTGAAATCAAGTATGAGTGTAGTCTCGGTTTCAGCTTGGGCATAAGGCTCAATCACAGTGTTGGTGAAATCTCGGAGGCATGATAGAGCAAAAAAGCCCGATCGCGTAGGTTGCGCGAAAACAGTGTAAGAATTTGGGATATCAGGTGATTTTGGTAGATTCATTGCACTCGATTCTTATTGCGCTGTGATCTCCTGTTTGTCATTATCTCTTTCGCAAGAGAAAGAAAGGACGTTTGCATTTGCCCACATCTAAGTCAAGAAGAATTGCAGCGCTAACGTTTGTCGCACACACGCCGTGCGTTGCTTCCTGATTGCAAAATGTCGCTGTATGGCTGTTGGTGATAGAAATTTTGAATTTCGTGTAAAATGTGACAAAAGTGTCCTTCCCTGCCTTTAAGAGGCTCAAAGGAAATTTTGCCTCACCGATTGCTGTATTATAACTTATAGAAATGACTAAGTCAAGTAAAAAGTTCAGGGCAATCACATGAAATTTATCGCAACCTGGACAGTGAAGATGAAAATCTCCCTTCTTCACATTTGATTGTCCTTACTTCTAAAGATGCTGAAAGAATTGTCGGAATGTCCTAAATTAACAGGATTGACGATTTACAACTTCAACAAACTCGTCAATAATCACTTGCGAGATAAGCAAAGTAAACTTTCCTTCTTCCCATTTATCAAGCAAAGCAGCAGGACTTCCCGTGGTAGAGATTAAACCACTTATGAAAATGTTAGTATCTATTACTACCTTTAATAAGTCAGCTTGTTCTGCCACGCTTGCTTGACCTCACTTCTTCAATCGCTTCCGTAGTATCCTTTATAATTTCCTCCTTAAGAGAATTGCTGATTATCCGCCCGGACATCACTCATCACCTGTCTTAATTCTCTTCTTGCTTTTCTTTCCAACTCCATTTTAATAGTCCCTTTCTCTTTTGGGCTTAGATAGTCAATAGCCCTCAATATTTCTTCTAATTGTCAGTGGCAGTTTAATTTTCCCCCGTTTGTGGCGGTAAAATTCGCTTCCTTAATAAAACAAAGGGGTCAACCTTTAGTACGATAATTGAAAATTTCCAGCGACAACACCAGGAACGGTAATATCTTCATCCAAAGATTCCCATCGCAAAGCATAACCATCTAAACGAAGAGCCACCTCTTTTAATTGTCTGTCCGTGGCATTTTTCAGAATCTTAAAGCGGTCTGCCGGAAATCCAATTATGCGTCCATCAGTTAGTTCAACATAGATAGTTCTGTTTTCTGCCCACGCTCTAATTGCTGTTGGTTCAACACTAATTTCTTTTTCAATAACTAAGGAACTCATTATACTTCTCCTTTCAATTATAGCTTATAGATATGGGTGAGTCAAGTAAAAAAGT
>JAHJBU010000060.1 GCA_018813375.1 Patescibacteria group bacterium | reverse complement strand
GGAGTTGAGGTCGAGTATCAACAATTAGTTTACTGGCAAAAAGAAATTATCAACAAATGTCGAGATGCTGCTAAGCCTGTTATTACTGCCACCCAAATGCTTCATTCCATGGTTAATCATCCTCGACCAACTAGAGCAGAGGTGAGTGATGTAGCTAACGCTGTGTATGATGGCACAGATGCAGTCATGCTCTCTGAAGAAACTACCATTGGTAAATACCCGATTCAGGCAGTAAAAACTCAGGCTGAGATCGTATCTTACAACGAACAACATGCCTTTCATGATATCCAATGGCCGGAAAACACCGATAGTAGCCTAGATATTACTTCCAATGCTGCCAATCTATTATTTCATAGCTCACAGAAAATCGATAAAATCATTTGTTTTACTGAAACAGGTCGTACGGTTAGGCTTTTATCAAGATTCCGCCCCAAACAACCAATTTATACTATCACCCATATTCTAGACACATATACTAAATTAACTCTCACCTACGGAGTTAAGCCTTACTTAATTGATTTTCCCGATGGAAAGATTGAAATAAATGATGAGTTAATCACTAAATTTGAACAAGCTGGCATCACTAAAAAAGGTGAAACTGTGCTTTTCATTCACGGAACAGTCTGGAAAAAACCAGGACTCACCAATACCCTAGCTTTAATCAATACCTAAATTCTGGTATTCTAATTAAACTATGCATCAAAAACTTTTTGTTGTTAATTTTTCAGAAGTTAATAAGTCCGATATTCCTTTAGTGGGTGGGAAAGGCGCCAATCTAGGCGAAATGATCAATAAAGGGTTTCCTGTTCCACCAGGATTCATTGTCACTGCAGATGCCTATTATTTATTAATAGAAAAAAATAATTTACAACCCCAAATTAAAAAACTCATGGGTCAATTTGATCCACAAGATTCAACTGGACTTAATAAAATTTCTAAAAAAGTTAAAAAGCTAATTTTAGAAGCAGAAGTTCCTGCTGAAATAAACCAACAAATACTTGAGCACTATAAAAAGCTTAATTCTGGATCGCAGCCAGCTTTAGTTGCTGTTAGATCTTCAGCTACCGCTGAAGACTTACCCCATGCTTCTTTTGCTGGACAACAAGAAACCTACTTAAATGTACGCGGAGAAAAAGATCTTTTAGAAAAAGTTAAGCAGTGCTGGGCCTCACTTTTTGAGCCCAGAGCTATCTTTTATCGTGAAGAAAAAGACTTTGATCATTTCAAAGTAGGTATCGCTGTGCCAGTACAGCGTATGGTCCAATCTGAAGTAGCCGGTATCATGTTTACCATTAATCCCGTGAGTAATGATAAAAACCAAATTGTCATTGAAGCTATCTATGGATTGGGAGAAAAAATTGTACAGGGCACCTACACTCCAGATCATTATTTAGTACAAAAAGAGAGCTGGAAAATTTTACAAAAAAAAGTTGCTTTTCAAGAAGAAGAAATGACTTTGGCAGATGTCGGCAACCAAGAAATAAAACTTCCTGAGTCAAAACAAAATAAAATCAAACTTACTGATGAACAAATTATTGAACTGGCTCAACTGGGAGAAAAAATCCAGCAACACTACCGTTTTCCTCAAGATATTGAATGGACCTTAGAAGATGGAAAGCTCTACATTGTTCAATCAAGACCAGTTACCACCATTACTTTGGATAGCTTTGAAAAAAACAAAGATGAGATCAGTACTGAAGGATTAAAACTGGTTTTAAAAGGAGAACCTGCCAGCCCCGGAGTTGCCACTGGAAGAATTAAAATTCTTAAGTCAGCTAAAGAAATTAATAAATTAGATGACGGTGAAATTTTAGTAACTGATATGACTACTCCAGACTTTGTACCAGCCATGAAAAAAGCTGTTGCCATTGTCACCAATCAGGGCGGTCAGACTTCTCATGCTGCTATTGTTTCTCGAGAGTTGGGAATTCCCTGTGTAGTGGGAACTGAAACTGCCACTATTGATCTAAAAACTGGTCAAATTATGACTGTCAATGGTAAAGAAGGGACTGTTTATAAGGGTGGAAAATTGGCCAAAAAAGAGAAAGAAGAAAAAAAGCCAGAGCAATTGGTCAAAATTCCTTACAGCAAACTTAAGCCTGATTTAGATATAACTAAAACTAAAATTTACGTCAATCTGGCAGAACCAGAGCTAGCTGCTTCAATTGCTCAAAGAAATGTCGATGGAGTTGGTTTGCTTCGAGCTGAATTTATGATTGCGCAGATGGGAATTCATCCTCGTAAATTAATTAAAGAAAAAAGACAAGCTGAGTTTGTTCAAGGTTTAGTTAATAATTTAAAAAAATTTGCTAAAGAATTTAACCCCAGGCCAGTGATTTACCGCGCCACAGATTTTAAAACTAATGAGTATGCCAATCTCAAAGGGGGGCAAGAATTTGAAAAAGAAGAACCCAACCCCATGATTGGTTACCGTGGAGCCTCAAGATATATTGAAGATGCCCAAGTGTTTGAGCTTGAATTGCAGGCAATTAAAGAAGTTCGCGAAAAACATGGTTTTAAAAACCTGTGGATGATGATCCCTTTTGTTCGGACTGTCAAACAGCTTGAAGACGTAAAACATATTGTGGCTGAAAACGGTTTGAGACGTGGACCTAACTTCCAGCTATGGATGATGGTGGAGATCCCCTCAAATGTCATTATGTTGGATAAGTTTATCGAAGCTGGCATTGATGGCGTTTCCATTGGTTCTAATGACCTCACAATGCTAATTTTAGGTGTAGATAGAGACAACAGTAGAGTAGCTAATGTCTATGATGAAAGAAATGAGGCAGTTTTATGGGCTTTAGAAAAAACTATTAAAACTTGTAAAAAATATGGTATCTCTTGTTCTATCTGCGGCCAAGCTCCATCTACCTATCCAGATTTATCAAAAAAACTAGTACAATGGGGTATAACTAGTGTTTCAGTGTCACCAGATGCAATTGATATCACTAGAGAAATTATAAATAAAATAGAAAGGAATCTGTCATGAGTAAAAAAGGTAAAGGATTGCTGGCTTTAATAGCTGGAGTTGCAGCCGGAGCCACCGCTATATTCCTCAGTAAAGAGGAAAATAGAACAAAGGCTGCTAAAGCAGTCAAAAAAGCTAAAACAACAGTTGAAAAGGCTGTCGAAACTGCTCAAAAAAAAGTGGCTGTTAAAAAAGCTCCTAAAAAATAATTTAATTTAATTGATGCCATCTAATTAGGTGCTGGTCAATATTGCCGTCAAAAAATTGGCGAATGTATTGGCTTTTAGTTTGAGTTCCTGATAAGTATTTAAAACTTCTTAAGTTCACTGCAGTTCTGGGGACTAAATTAACCATTACAGCTAGAAAAATAGATAAAAGAATCGGTTGATAAAATCGAGGATTTTCTTGACTCAATCTAGCCACACTCCAGATTGAGATGATTGTCCAGGTCACAAACCCAGAAAGAGCATAGCGGGTTGAGAGGGGGGGTAAATACCACCAGAGCAATACTTGCCAAATTGTGAATATTAATACTCCCAATAAAAGTCTATTTTTTCTTAATTTCTGAATATAAAAAAACAATACTGGTAAAAAAAGAATTGGTATAAATGAAGTGTAATCTCTGGCCATCACTAGCTTAACTGGTAAAAATGACAATAGCTTTGT
>JAHJBU010000059.1 GCA_018813375.1 Patescibacteria group bacterium | reverse complement strand
TTTTGATGCAAATGCATCAATTTTGATGAGATTTCATCAAACTGAACCTGCTCTTAATTTAGATATAAATACTGCCCAGACCCCTGTAGTCAATTTGCCCTCTAACTCAGGGGTTTTTTATTGATAGAAAGATTTGCAAAAAGGATCAAAACAACTCCTGCGAGGCAATATAAAAAATAGTCGAAACTATAGATTAATTATCTTTTTTAGACTAAATACCCATTTCGTTTTTGTTAAAATAGCTGAGCTAAATACTTTTTAAAAAAACTAATCTACCTCAAATGCATCAACACATAATAAACCCAAAAACAAACCCTTTTGCCACTCACCCCTAGTTTCTCCTACATTTTTCCACATTAAAAATATTATGAGATTCATTCAAAACAATTACAGGACCCATTTTGCTAATAACTCTACTTAACAACTTTAAGTATTTCTACCAGATCAAATTAGTGCTTGACCTAGTTTGTCTTTGTCTGCTACTTTTAATAGTAAGTAAGTGCGGTTTTGATGCGGTGAGTGCTTCCAGATATAACGCCCTCAAAACTAACAAAACCGTTTCTTTCCTCACCAAATAATATAAACCAGCATAAAGGGACAAATAATGACTGATCAATCATCAGATCAAACAATTAATAGAGATAATCTAGATGAGACTATGTCTAGAAGTAACCAGAAAAAAACCGGCAGAGCAACTGATGCCGCAGATCTGGACATCAATAATCTGCCTGATCTTCTCACAGTACGTGAAGTGGCAGACTTGCTCCGAGTCTCTCCACTGACTATTAAGAGATGGGGTAAACGTGGCAAACTACCCGCCATTAGAATTAACTCTCGCGGTGATAGACGTTATAAAAAAGAGGCAGTGCTGTGGTTACTTGGCATGAGCCCTGATGATCAGCCCGAAGAATAAATCAAAAAGATAAGCAATATATCTAAAGGTAAATTACTAGCTAAATAATTCTTGGATTACTATTCCCAGGAACTTAACCAGTCGTAGCTGCCTTTTTAACCTCCACGGCTCAATTATTAAACGAAATAACCACTCTAAACCTAATTTTCTAAACCAATAAGGCGCTCGCGGCACTCTACCTAATAAATAATCAAAGCTTCCGCCCACTGCCATTGCAATCCTAACTCCGTTTTGCTGCAATAAAACTCGATGCTGCTCAATCCACAGCTCCTGAGCAGGCGCGCCAAAAGCTACAAAGACTATGGTTGGTTTAATCTTAACAATTTTTTCCTCAAGTTGACGCTTTTCATTCAGCGTTGGCAGAGATATATCTTTAAAACCATGAGTCCAATTAATTTTTGCCCCTTTATAGGCAAAATAGTCCTCTGGGCTATAATTCCGACCACCAATGACAAGTACCTCTAATTCTCGTTGGCGGGCTAACTCTAGTAAATCCTCAGCCACCTCTACCCCAGCTATCCTCTCATGTAGTGGCTGAACCTTTTTAAAAAACGCCAAAATTTTAGACGCAACCACCAAACCAACTCCATCTGGCAATAAAACATCAGCCTTCTGCAAAGCACGTTTAAATGCTTCATTCCCTCGAGACTGGACAATTTGCTCAGGGTTAGGGGTATAAACCACATGAAACCCACTAGTCTCATTTAGCCATTTTTCAAAAATGCTTAGCAGAGCACTCTTTCTACTGCTAAAAAGCTCTAAATCAAAAAGAAGTGTTGTTTCATCAGTCTTTTTCATATGTTTGATCCAACAAAATACTACTTTGCAACTAACCAAAAACCCAAAGGATTAGCTCCTAAAATCATAGCATTAACTCTGATTCTATCCAAATTCTGTTGTTACGCTATTTCTTCGGGTCAAAAATAGACAACCATTAATTTTTTTATTAAAATGCAAAAAGGCTTACCCCATCAAAACCCAAAGCTCATCTTTTATTAAAAACTTTCCAAAAAAACAATCAATCTTTTTTGCCATTTTTGAATACAATTTTACTTGAGAAAATAGTAAAGTTTTATTAAAAATATATAGATACAAAAACTGCTTCACTTATACCCGCCATTTATTACACTTGCTGTAAGCATGGTGTGATCTAATCATAACTGTGTCATTAAAACTTAATTTTAAATTCAAGAAAAAGCTAACGGCTAAACAAAGAAATAAACTTGCAGATACAGTCCTAGAATGGGGCAACCTAGTTTTCGTTGGAAGTATTTTGCATCAAATTATCAATCAAGGCAAAATAGGTTGGTTTGGTATCATCGGCACAATTTTATGGCTAATTTCATTGGCATTTGGCATCAGTTTGTTATAAAATTTAATGAAAGGAAATAATTTAAATGTTAAGCACAATTTTTAATACAATTCTTAATATGGACGGAGCTCTCTTTCAATTAATTCTGGGAGGAATTGGCATCACTGCTCTTTTCATCTACGCCAAGACTCACTAAGGATAAATCTCTATGCTAGATAGCATCATCAACATGAACGGCGCTTTACTTCAACTAATTTTAGGTGGAATAGCCGCAGTTATCATGACTGCCTTTGCATTTAGAAAATAATTAGACAAACTTTCATGCATTTACTTACTTCGCTCCGCCAGCAACACCCGCGCTTTATCTATAACTCATATCAAGTTGAGCTAACTTCGGCTGGTCTAAAAACCACCCATTACTTCCAAATTGAATCAACCACTGGACCAAGTCTCGAGTTCCACCCCACCGTCACCATTGAGGGCGTTACTGCTACGCAGTGGGAAGCTATCCCCCAAGAGTTACGTGACAATTGGGTCTTTCACCTTGGTCTAGCCGAGATCCCAAGCTACTGGAAAGCCACTGCTTCACCAGAAATAATCATCAAAGCCGGCTACCTAAATCCAGAACAAATAGCCTGGTGGCACAAACTTCTCATCAAAGGCATGGGTGAGTATTTTTATGTCAATCAGATTAATTTCACAGAGGAAAACTTTGTAACATGGCGCTGCGCAAAGACGACTTCCGCTGGCAAGCAGGCGCGGCAAGTGTCTTTGACTGCGCGCCAACACACATCTTATTTAGTTCCACTTGGCGGTGGTAAAGATTCAGCACTAACTACCTGCATTCTTAATCAGCAAAAGCTTCCTTTTGATGTCTTTCTGCTCAATCCAACACCTGCCATGAAACAAATCGCCCAGATTGCTTCTCCAGAGCAAATCATTACCGCCAAGCGTCTAATTGACCCCAAACTCCTCGAATTAAATCACCTTGGCTACCTTAACGGTCATGTACCGTTTTCTGCAAATATCGCCTTTTTAGCCCGCCTAACAGGATTAATTTTTGGTCATCAAAGCGTGGTAATTTCAAATGAACGTAGCTCCAATGAGGGCAATGTCCAATTTTTAGGTACAGAAATTAATCATCAATACTCTAAAACCTACGAATTTGAACAAGATTTTGAACAATATGTCATAAAACATAAACTAATGCCCAAGCAAAACATCCCTAGCTTTTTTTCCCTTCTTAGACCTTTATATGAGCTACAAATTAGCAAATTATTTATAAATTGTGATAGTTTTAAACAATATGCAACAGTTTTTAAAAGTTGCAATAAAGGTAGAAAAACTAATTCTTGGTGTGGTGAGTGCCCCAAATGTCTTTTCACCTTTACCAGTCTCTACCCTTTTATGACCAAAGAAAAACTTATTTCAATTTTTGGTCAAAACTTATTTGAAAAAAAATCTCTGCTTGATGAAGCCATGGCGTTACTTGGCAAAACAAAAAATAAACCCTTTGAATGTGTAGGTACTAATGAAGAAAGCACAGTTGCCTTTTATCTATGTATAGAAAAAATCCGATCAAAAAACCAACCACTCCCAGCCTTGCTCCAACTAATCTGGGACCAAATTTTACAAAATCAACCAAATTTACCAAACAGAGCAACTAAAATTTTGTCTAGTTGGAATACAGATAACCAATTACCTGATATAATGAAGGCTAATCTTAAAAATGCCATCACCAAAACTTGAAAATTTAAAAAAATATAAAATAATCATTTTTGGCCTTGGCAGAGAAGGCCTATCAACCTATTGTTTTTTACATGCTCGTTTCCCAAAAAATAATTTTATCCTAATTGATGACCGACCTTTACTAGAGCTGGACAAAGTCTGGGTCAAACTAATAAAAAATAATTCCAAAGCCAAATTCACATCCTCTTTAAAAGAACTATCTGTTGATGATCTGCGAAATAGTGTTTTATATAAAACGCCAGGTATCCCAGTTTCTCATCCTGGTATAAAACAAGTTTTAAACGCCGGAGCACTGCTTAGCTCAAACACTCAGCTCTTTTTTGATTTAGTTAAAGACTACAAAAAAAATAACAAAGTAAATGGCGAAGTAAAAAAAGGTACGCTGGGATATAAATCACCAAAACTAACCACCATTGGTATCACTGGAACCAAGGGTAAAAGCACTGCTTCTTCAATGCTTTATCATGTTTTAAAAGAAAATAATCTCGAGGTATATTTAGGAGGAAATATTGGTACTCCAGCTTTAGAAAATTGGCAAGCCTGGAATAAAAACAAGGTAAAAAACACGAAGCAGCAAGACGAAGTATTTTTCATTCTCGAATTATCTTGCCATCAATTAGCAGAAATAATCTCTAGCCCAGATATAGCTGTCATCCAAGACATTGTTAGTGAACACTTGGATTACTATGAAGATTTTGACCAATATCTTCAAGCTAAATCACAAATTACTCGCTTCCAAACCAAAAAAGATTTAGTGATCTACAACGCAGATTCAAAAACTGCAGCCCAATTAGCTAATTTAAGCCCTGGCAAAAAAATAACTTTTTCGTTAAAAAACAAAGAGCTTGTTTCTCAAGCAAAAAAAACTTCCCTTTTAGGAGAACACAACATCTACAACACCATCCCAGCAATTATTATTGGACAATACCTAAAACTAACTCCCAAACAAATTTCCTCAACAATTAAAACATTCAAGCCTCTTCACCACAGACTAGAGCTAATAGCAAAAATTAATGGCGTAAAGTATTATGATGATTCAATTTCAACTATCCCCCAGGCCACTATCGCAGCTCTAAAAACATTTGCTGGCAAATCAATTATATTATTGGCAGGAGGCTATGAGCGTCAGCAGGATTTTTCGCAACTTGCCAAAGAAATCAAAAACAGCAAAGTTAAAGCAATTGCTATCTTGCCTCCCTCGGGGCAACGCATAATTGCAGAGCTAGAAAGAGTTGATATTTGCAATGCTCTGCGTGCTAATATTAAAGAATTTTCCTCCATGATTGAGGCAGTGCATCATGTCCACCAGTTCGCCAGACCAGGAGACATTGTACTACTTTCCCCTGCTGCGGCTAGCTTTGGGCTATTTAAAGACTATCGCGAGCGCGGTAATGAATTTGCTAGGGTGGTGGGGTTGTTTCAAGATTAGATAAAATTCTTCAAAAATTAGGTAAAATTTCAAAGCTCTGCAAACATCATTAATCCATTTCTTGATAAGCCAAACTTTGTTTGAATTCATCTAGGTGCTCTAGTGCAGTTGCAATACCTTCAATTACCACTAAGTCAGGATTTTCTACCACTGCCACTGGAATTCTCAGCTGACCAGTTAGCCAGTGGCTCAAACCCGCTAACTGAGATAAACCACCAGAAAGCAACATTCCCTTATCCAAAATGTCAGTAGTTAACTCAGGATATGTTTTGGCTAAAAGCGACTGACATAGTGCCAGTTGTTGTTTGAATATTCCGCTGGCAACTACAGCTAATTTTTCTGCGCTAACCTCGACTTCCTTAGGGGCATGACTTATCATTTCTTGTCCCACTACTACAACAGTTTGTTTGGAAGGCTCAATTAATAAAAGCCGATGCTTCAACTGGGCAACTGTTTGATCACCAATTTTCAGATGATAGTGGTCAAGAATAAATTTCTTAATTTTACTATCCAGATAATCACCTGCCACAGTTGAGTTTTTAAACTGCACCAAACTCCCAAGTGAAATTACTCCCACCTCCATAACTCCAGCCCCAAGATGAAAAACTAGAGTTCCTGAAGCATCTGCAATCGGCACACCCGCCCCGATAGCTGCAGCTAAAGGCTGAGCTATAGTATAAACCTCCCTGGCTCCAAGCTGATAAAATAACTTAATCACAGCTACTCTGCTAGCCTGAGTACTACCAGAGGGAACACTCACCATAAAAACAGGGTTAAACAAATATTTCCAACCCAGTATTTGCTGCAACCATGCCTGTAACATAGCTTTAACTACACTTGCATCATAAATTTTACCAGCCTTAACTGGATGATGAATTTTAATCTGTTTTCCAACCCGACCTTCCATATCTGCCGCATCTTTACCAACAGCTAAAACCTTTTTGCTGTAAAGATCGGTAGCAATTAAAGTAGGCTCATTAATTACCACACCTTTACTGCTACCACTGCCACTGCCACTGCACCAAATTCTAGTTCTACTAGTACCAAGGTCTACGCCAATTAAAGGTGTAAGCTGAGGAAAAGATAACCATTTCATTACTAAAGAATTATAACTCAAACCTTACTATAGCTGAGGTATAATATCCCCATGAGATTTAAGGCACTATTTAATGCACTACTGAAACGAATCAACACTCGAGTTTTATATACTATTCTCTCGGCTTTTGTCATTTTGGCTGGCACCATTGTGGCTATTGGATATGCCAAAGGTAATTATCGTTTTACTCAAAATGGATTTATAAAAGAGAGCGGCTTATTAAGTGCTAATTCCTTTCCAACTGGAGCCCAAGTATTGATTGACAACAAACTAGTTACCGCTACAAATGACACTCTTTATTTAGAACCAGGCACTTACCAGATTAAAATCGTTAAAGATGGCTATGCTCCCTGGGAAAAAACCATCTCTATAGAAAAAGAGCTGGTGGCTCAGACCAATGCTTTACTCTTCCCCAGCGCCCCAAGTCTGACTCCCCTTTCATTTACTGGCGCAGAAAATGTTTCGCCTTCCCCCGATGGTCAAAAAATTATTTACTACACTCAAGCTGCTTCTGTTGACACTCAAAATGGCCTGTACATCATGGAGCTAGGTAATCTCCTGCCTTTACAAAAAAGTGCCAAACAAATTGCTGAAAATGTACCTAACTGGAACCTGGAAACAGCCAATTTTATCTGGTCGCCTGATAGTAATCAAGTAATGGTAGTTGCCAACGAGAACTCCGCCAGTGGTGGTCACCATGTGTTGCTTTCAGTTGACAAAAAACAAAGTCTGACAGATTTACCTGATGTTGGCATTAGACGTAAACAAATTTTTAGTCAGTGGGAAGAAGAAATGTATCTGCGTGAGCGTCAATTCTTGGCTAAATTTCCTGAAGAAATTATTCAATATGCAACTACTTCAGCGCGTAACGTTTACATGTCACCAGATAAAAAGAAGCTTCTTTATACCGCCCAAGAACAACACACCCTGCCTGAGGGCATCATGCCGCCGGTACCTGCCACCAACACTCAACTAGAAGAGCGAAGGCTTGAACCAAATGGGATTTATATCTACGACAGTGAAGAAGACAAAAACTTTAAAATTGGTACTGAGCTAACTCAAGATAGTCAACAAGATAGCCAAATAGATAATCAAATAGATAGTCAAATAAAGTATCCGCAAAAACAACTCTTGGCCACTGATCTTTACAACCCTCTTCCCCTTAGCCTTGAAGCCTCCCCTAGTGCGTTTATGAAGCTCCAGGCCACTTCTTCTGCCCAAACAGCAGTCAATTTTAGAACTTACCATGCGCCATACACCAGCTCTTACCAATGGTTTCCAGATTCTAACCACGTGACTCATTCTTTAGCCGACAGCATCATGATTACAGAGTACGACGGCACTAATATCACGACTGTCTACTCTGGACCTTTTGGGGAAAACTTCACTTATCCTTGGCCTGATGGAAGTAAGTTAATTATCTTAACCGCCTTTAGCCCTAACTCGCCGTTAAATCTGTATGCGGTGGAGTTAAAGAGGTAGTCAAGCCAGGTAATCAAGCCAGCCGGTTGCAAAAATTAATCGCCACATTGCCCTATTGCCCTATTGCCACACTACCCCTGCCCCATTGCCACACTGCTCCATCACCCCATCGCCTAATCGCCTAATCGCCTAATCGCCTAATCGCCACACTTGCAAAAGTCTAATTTAAAAAGCCCAACAATCTTATTCTTCTTTCAAAATCTTTCAACAATTTTCCCTGGCACGTAAATTTCTTTGACTATTTTTTTGCCCTCCTTTTGATGTCTTTTGCGGGTTTATTTTATATTAAAATACTCATTTCACTTTTGATGCAAATGCATCAATTTTGATGAGATTTCATCAAACTGAACCTGCTCTTAATTTGGATATAAATACTGCCCAGGCTTAAAATATTAGTGTCAATTA
>JAHJBU010000111.1 GCA_018813375.1 Patescibacteria group bacterium | reverse complement strand
GACAAACATGGTATGATGAGCCAACAACAGATAGACTTATTAAAAAATCTGCGTACATCGCAGACGTGGCTTGCACTGGCGGCTCTCAGAGATAACATGACTATAAACTGGCAACACTCTGTATCAACAACAAGCACAGAGTGGGGATATATTTCTGAGAGCTTGAAGAAAGACGGGCGCATAGAGGGTGTATTGGCGTTCTTACGCGAGATAGAGTCGCTTGCTGGAAAGCAGTAAAGTATGATATAATACTACTATGATAGATGAGCAGCGTAGATTTAACTTACCGACCGTTGATGGTGGAGAGCTAGAGGTGGAAATAAACTGGTCGGAAGACCCTGATGTAAAAGACTGTAAGACATTACGCTTCCACGACAAGGCAAACGACCGTACGTTTTCAATAAAAAGAGATGATTTGGTTACGTTATTGCTTGTAGTTGGTGATGCTAAGACGCAGAAAGATTTAATGCCGATACAGGTGCGCAAGGTTAGGCGGATTGAAAGATTACTTCATGGGACGATAAAGGCAAAAAAGAACTATACTCGTGGTGATAGCATAGAGTTCACGGTACCTTGGATAGACGAGATACCCATAGATGATGAAGTTCTATCCGGAAACATGCCAGGCAGTAAGTCTAAAATTATTACATAATATATGAGTAATACGATGAAAGAACAGGTGGCGGCCAAGCTAAAGGAAGCTGAGGTTGCACCAAAAGAAAAAAAGATTCCGGAAGTTTCAGTAGAAGATGATATTAGAAAACGCATACCTACAAAGTGGCGCGAGAAAGTTGATGAGATACTTGGTAGAGATTTTGAGTGTGAGGTGGACGATTCAGCCGGAGGTAATTTTCTTATAAAGATATTTTCCATTTTCAGAGCTCTTCCTAGTACCAGAAAAGAATTATTTGAGAAAGGGATAAAATTATTAATTGATGAACCCAATCTGAGCAGGAGGGAATCTAGGCCAAGTACAAACTACACAAGTTGTCAAAAGTTAGTTGCGGCTGAGAGAATAGCAGCAATCATGGCATTTTGTAATAAAAGCATAATATTATTGAATTCAAATGAAATCGAAATCGGTACTGGAGAAATTCAAATAGAGGAAATAGCCGGGGGGAAAGAAAAATATGATACGCAAGAATATGAGATCAATGAACAATTAATAAGAGAAGTAATTTCGACAGGCCTTTTTACTTTAAGAGGTAGGGATAAGATGGGTTGGACACACCAAACTTATTTAGAGTGTTTAGCGGCAAAATATCTCACCCGAAATCAACTAAATGAAGAGCAGATATATCATTTAATATTAATCTCATCTTTTGATGAGAGAAAAATAATCCCCCAACTAAACGAAACAGTTGGATGGCTTGTAAATTATATGCCTTCCTTATTTAAAAAATTGATGGATTTAGACCCTGAAGTGTTACTTAAAAGCGATGTTACCCTGCAAGATGAAAAAGATAGGGAAAGATTAATCAATAGTTTATTGCAATTATTTGATGAGCAAAAACTGTTTGATCTAAATTATTCAATGAAAAAATATTACCACAAATTAAATCATACTAAACTTGCATCTCAATTACGACCATTCATTACTGATAAAACAAAAGGTTGGCTTGTTAGGCATGAGGCAATGGATATTGCAGAGGCTTGCAAATATCAAGAATTACAGGGTGAATTATATGATGTGCTTAGTGATGAGTTAGATTCAATTGGTACACGAACAAAAGCTGGGTGGGCTTTGTTGGAAATAGCAGATAGCGATCATAAAAAGCGAATGAAAAAACTCCTATTTCAAGATTTAACTTCCGATATTGATGATGAAATTAAAGGGATTCTATTAACTGCACTATGGCCAAGATATTTAAGTGCGAGTGAACTTTTTTCGAATCTCAATGAACCTAAGAATCCAAATTTAATTGGTGCTTATTCAAGCTTCATCCATAACCATGCTTTCGAATCTCTTCAGAAAAAAGATTTATCAATTGCTCTTGATTGGGTGAGTCACCAAGAATCAGTAAGTGGTTGGAATATGCATTTCCTTGAGGATTTGATCGATTCGATAATGTATATGGGATGGCAAAATTTAGAACAAAAAGAAGTGCTTCACAATTATGTATTCGCTGCTAAGCATCTATTAAAAAAATACCGTGAACTTATTTCTAGAAAGAGTAATCATAAATTTTACGATGAATTGTCGAGTCAAACTAATAAAAGAAG
>JAHJBU010000058.1 GCA_018813375.1 Patescibacteria group bacterium | reverse complement strand
TTACGCATAAAACGACGGATGGCAGAGTTGGTATGATATGTCTGGTAGTAAAACATATGGAAGCGCACTAGTGTAAATAAATGCTTGCGCTTTGCATTAGAAAGCTTAAAGCGTTTGGCGATTTTATCAGCCATTCGTGAGCCGACAATTTCGTGATTATAAAAAGTTATTTTATTATCCCTAATTTCAAAAGTTTGCGGCTTAGCTACGTCATGAAGAAGGGTGGCTAATCTCACTATTGGGTCAGAACTGGGGCATTCTTTAAGTGCATCTATGCTGTGAGTCCAGACATCGGTGGTGTGGTGGCCTCCTTGTTCTACTTTTTTACCCTGCAAAATTTCTGGTAATATGTATTGTAATAATCCTGATTCATCCAGTAAATTAATCCCCTCGGCTGGATATTGGCTAGCTAGAATTTTTAAAAACTCATCACTAATTCTCTCCCAGCTGATTTTAGTAATTAATTGAGCATGGTTAATGATGGCTTCAAAAGTTTGATCGCTAATCTGCATATTAAGCTGGACTGCAAAACGTATTGCTCGTAACATACGTAGGGCGTCTTCTTTGAATCTTTCTATAGGGTCACCAACTGTTTTGATGATGCCTTGGCTAAGATCACTAAGGCCGTCAAACGGATCAGCTAGCTTAAATTCATCTTTTTTAATTAATTTTAAGGCCATGGCATTAATGGTAAAATCTCTTCTCTTAAGGTCTTCATCAATAGTTTTGCCCCAGGTTAATTTTTCTGGGTCAGGACGACGAAAGTCAGTATAGACTTCATCAGAGCGATAGGTAGTGATTTCAAAATCAGGCAACCAATTTATTTTAATTTTTTCTTCCTCAGTTTTTTTAGGAGCCCCTAGAGATTCATGAATTTTTGTAGCTTTTACTAGGTCAATAATTTTATTTTTGGGTGTCTGATGCGGCTTAGATAGAAGGTTTTTATCTGGCTTTGCTCCCATTTGTTTTAATAATTCCTCGTGAGTAATAACCACTGTACCAAACTCATTTTCATAAAAACTCTCAGAAAAAAGTTTTTGTATTTCTTCTGGAGTGGCATTGGTGGTGAAATCATAGTCTTTGACCGTTTTATCATGATCAAGTTTGTTTTGTTGCGCCAAAATCAAATCACGCACAGCCCCGCCTACTAGGTAAGCCTGGAAACTGGCTTTTTCTAAAGTTTTGATAATAAATATTGCTTCTTTTTTAATTTGCAACTTCATAAGTGTGTTAAGATATATTTTTTCTATTATACTAGTAACTATGCATTGGAATATCCTTGAGTCTACTATACCCCGCAATCTAAAAGAATTAAAAGAAATTTTAATTAAAAATCGTGATTTAATTGGAAATAAATTATTTTTTTCTCCAAAAAAACCACAGGATATTGTAATTAAAAATGTTGGAATTGATAAAAGTCAGCTTAAACAAGCTGTTAAAAGAATTTTTCAAGCAATAAAAAATAAAGACAAAGTTGTAATTTTTGGTGATTATGATGCTGATGGAGTTTGTGCAACTGCTATTTTATGGCAAGCTTTGAATGATTTGGGCTGTGAAGTAATGCCTTTTATTCCTTTGCGTGAAAAACATGGCTATGGATTATCAAATAAAGCGCTAGATGATTTATTAGCAAAGAACAAACCAGATTTAATTATTACAGTTGATAATGGGATTGTGGCCCATGAGCCAGCTCAAAGAGTTATCGATGCTGGGATTGATTTAATTATTACGGATCATCATCAGCCTGAGGGTAAATTGCCTATCGCAACAGCAGTAGTGCACTCCACTAAATTATGTGGTGCTACGGTTGCTTGGATATTGGCTAGAGAAATGATGAAAGTAGCAAAAAAGAAAGTTGATAAATATTGGCAGCTAGATTTAGCCGCTATTGCTACAATCGCGGATCAAGTGCCACTGCAAGGAGCCAATAGGAGTTTTGCTAAGTATGGTCTAGAGGCTTTAAGGAAATCAGAGCGAATTGGGCTAAAGGCTTTACTAATTCAAGATAATCAAGATCAAAAGACAATTAATTCTCAATCTGTGGGTTTTGGTATTGCACCTCGGATTAATGCCGTTGGAAGACTTGACCATAGTTTAGATGCTTTGCGTTTATTATTAACAACAAATAAAGCTCGAGCAGAACAGCTAGCTAAAACTTTGAGTGAAATAAATGTACAGCGCCAAGACATGACTTATGAAATGTACGGTCATGCTTTGGCTCAGTCTGATAATTGGAAGCAAGAGCACATTATTATTGTTCATTCAGAAAAATATCATGAGGGGGTGGTAGGGTTGATTGCTGGCAGACTGATGGAGCGGTTTTATAAACCCGTTATCGCCATTAGTGTTGGTGATAAGATTGCTAAGGCTTCTGCTAGAAGTGTGCCTGGGGTCAATATTGTGGAGTTAATTAGAGAGGTGAGGGATGATCTTTTGGATGTAGGTGGACATCCCATGGCAGCGGGGTTTGGGATGGAAGCAAATAAATTGGAAAATGTTATAGCTCGTTTGCAGAAATTGGCTAAAGAAAAAATTGATAAAAAATTGCTTAAACCTAGCATTAATGTTGAGGCGGTTATTCCTTTTGAGTTGATTAATGAAAAAACAATTAATATGGTGGCGGAGTTTGCGCCTTTTGGTCAGGGAAATAGAGAGCCAATTTTAGGTTTTAAAAATGTCGAGGTTTTGCAGGTTTTTACCATGGGTGCTGATAAACAACACTTGAAAGTAGTTGGTAAGGGAACTGATGGAGTGACGCCGATTAATTTTCTTTTTTGGCGCAGAGGAAGTTTGTCAGAAAAAATTGTTATTGGTGAAAAAATTGATGTAGCTGGTGTTTTAGAGATTAATGAGTGGAATGGAAAGAAAAGCGTGCAGGTTAGGGTTAAGGATATCCTATTGACATAATGTAAGCATTATATAATAATAGTTATATTATGATGACACTATCTCAATTACAACTTTTAGCTAATAAATTAGCAATTAGCAAGCCAGTTGTCTTATTGGAGTATTATCAATTAATATTTCTTAAAGAGTTAAGCGAAAGTAAAATTAGTAAAGATTTGGTTTTTAAAGGTGGGACATGTCTGCGCTTAGCTTATGGCTCTTTTCGTTTTTCAGAAGATTTGGATTTTTCTTTAATAAAGCCAGTCAGTTTTAAAGATTTTAAACAACAAGTAGAGCAGATTGTTAGTCGTTATCCGGAGTTTTCATTGATTGAAACTTTTGAAATGAAAAAAACTTTATTTGCTAAAATTATTGTGCAGCAGCATGGGGTTAGAGCTGGAATTAAGCTAGAGGTTTCTAAACGAATCAGACTATTAGTCAAAAATCAAGACTTTGTACCTAAAATTCTACAAACAGAGGTCAGCGAGTTAAAACCTTTGTTTTTATGTTTTACTTTGGAAAAAATTTATAGCGATAAACTAGATGCAATTAAAAATCGTAGTAAACCCAGGGATTATTTTGATTTATGGTATTTATCACAGTTATTAAATAAGTCTTGGAAGGCGCCAAAAATAAAAGATAAGAAGCTGATGTATGATCGAGTTAGATTTTTACTACCTACTCATAAAAGATTTATTCTGGAGGAGTTTGAGTATGAAAAAGATTGAGCTGATGAGGCTTCTAGAAAATTTTCCTAAAACTTATTATAGATTGGTTGATTTTGAAAAGTTAACTGGACAAAGCGGTATTACTACATCTAAGACAATTGAGAGAATGATTGCAGATAATCTGCTTATTAGATTGAGCAAGGATGTTTATGTACGAGGTGATCGGGAGTTTAATTTAATCAAGATTGCTCAGGAGTTGTATAGCAGTTATCTGAGTTTAGAAAGCAGTCTTTATCAGGCAGGGGTTATTAATCAACCTCCTTTTGTTACGACTTTAGTAAGTCAAAAGCATAGTAAAAAAATTAAGTTAGGTAAGATGGAATGTGAGTACTCACAGTTGTCAGCTGATCTTTGGTGGGGTTTTGAGTTAAAAGAGGGGATTTACCAGGCTGAGCCGGAAAAGGCAGTGGTAGATATGCTTTACTTACAATCTCGAGGAAAAAGACGTTTTCAGACCGATGAGTGGTATTTAAGTGGCTTGGATAAAAAAAAGCTAGATCGTTATTTGAAGAAAATTGCACTTGATTTTGTTATAAACAGAACATTTTAGGTCAAAATAAGAAAAAATGGTATAATAATTTTTTTTATAGTTAGTTTTGGAAAAAACAAAGCGTTTTTAACCAAAATAAACTCAAAACACACTGCACATTAATATACCAGTCGAAAAATTATTTTATTTTAATCATTTAAATTCAAGATTATTTGTCTGGGTGGTTGTAAGAAGATATGTCGCGTCTTTTTACATCCACTCAGACATTTGGATCTGAGCGGACGGCTCTCTAGCCTACAGACATAAAAGAGAGCTGTTTTTTTTGCAAAAAAAATAAGGAGTAAAAAATGAAAAAAAATATAGTAACTTGTACTATTTATAAGGGGGAGAAGGTGAAAGAAGTGCCAGAAGAAGAACTCAGCTTCTGGCAATCGAGAGGCTGGAGGAAGCTAGAATCTTAGCTTCCTCCTTGAAAATCACTCGATGGACTGTAGCCGTTGAGTGATTTTTTTGACTGGCAACAAGCTTCATCCGCTTGCCAGTCTCTTTGTAGTTAAATATTTGTTTGACTATAGAGAGATGCAAGCGGGTGAGAGCAGTGTGTTTTAATTTTTCAATTTTAAACTTAATCTTTTCTTAATTACTTATTGCTAGTATTGGTGACTAGTATTCATTACAATGAAAGGCAATCTCATGCCAAAATCACCAGTAGCAACTCAAAAATTCGTCAGCGACGAGCTATTTAAATACAACACCCAAATAGCAGAAACCTTGTTCAGTTTCCAAAAAGAAATGAGAGCTGGGTTTGTTATGATGAATAAAAGATTCGAACAAGTAGACAAAAGATTCGAACAAGTTGATGAAAAGATGGCCACCAAGACAGAAGTATTAGAGTATAAAGTTGAACTCATGGATGAGCTTAAATTCATTCGTGAGGAGCTAGCTGCCAATTCGAGCATTGATATTCGTCAAAATAAAGAAATTGAAGATCATGGTCAAAGACTCGAAGTTGTAGAAACCCACCTTCATCTAGTTGCTATCTAGAAGTATGTTATTATCATCCTTATGACCAGAACTCTTATTTTTCAAACCCCAGCCTCAATTGGTCAATCAGTGACTATCAAGGGTTGGGTAGACACTAAGCGTGACCACAGCAAAGTCGTTTTTATTGATCTTCGTGATCGTACTGGTAAGTTGCAGTGCGTTGGTTTTGGTGAAATGAGCAAAATGAGGGAATTAACAGTCGAGTCAGTAGTAGAAGTTACTGGTCAAGTTAAAGAACGTGGCCCCAAAAACATTAATCCAGATTTGCCCACCGGAACCATTGAGATATCAGTTGCTAGCTATAAAATTTTAAATAAAGCAAAAGATCTTCCCATTACTTTAGATACTGATGGTAAAGACATTGGTGAAGAGCCTAGGCTTAAACATCGTTATTTAGATTTGCGCCGTGAACGTATGCAGAAAAATCTGCGTCTGCGCTCTAACTTTGTTCAAGCTTTACGCGAAGCTCTTTGTGAACGCGAGTTTGTAGATATTGAAACCCCGATGTTGACTCAGTCTACTAAAGAAGGTGCGCGAGATTTTATTGTACCCTCTCGTTTTCAGCCCGGTAAAT
>JAHJBU010000057.1 GCA_018813375.1 Patescibacteria group bacterium | reverse complement strand
TTCATAAGAGGGTGGTCTCGTTTAAAAATAAAGCCCAAGCCAATGCTTGGCCTAAGGGCCCCTATAAGGCTTATAGTAGGTTTTATTTACCTTTAAATGCAGAGTTTAAGAGTATTAAAGTTAATGACTTGGAGTTAGCTGATGAACAAATAATTAAGAGCGTGGAGCTAGAAAGACAAGTGGTGGGCGTTTTGACAGAAACAGCTGTTAAGGCAGAAACGAGATTACAGCTAGAATATTCTCTCCCCTATCAAGAGCAAACCCCATTTACATATGTATTTTTTGATCAAAAGCAACCTGGTGCCAGAGAAACATCTCCGCGAGTATTTTTACAATATGCGCCAGATTTATCCCCCACCTTAATTGCTCCACAAGCAGAAGTTCAGGGAGATGTGATTATATTTAATCCCTCTAAAGATATTGGACACATGTTTGTTGGGGTGACTTTTGAGTAAGTGGCGGCGGGTTTTAGATAGCTAACGGTGGGTTTGAAATAGCTGGCGGTGGCTTAAGATAACCGGTGTCGGGCTTAAGATAACTGATGGTGGGTTTAAAATAAGCGATTTTTTGGATTTTTCACGTGGTACTAGATGTTATTTATGAGATTTTTACACTTTTCACGTGAAAAAACGATGACCCCAATGATCTCATTTGATGTTGTTTCTTTGATCTTGCGTTAATCTTGTGTTGTTAAATTAATAAACCTGATATAATGTCAACCTCATATGATTAAAACTACATTTTCTACAGAAATCCGCAAATTAATGGGCAAGAAGGCGGGGCAGTTAAGAAATAAACTGTTGGTTCCTGGCAATGTTTATGGAAGCAGTGGTTCTGTCTCTCTACAGTTTCCTGAAAAAGAGTTTAATAAGCTTTATGATGAGGTAGGGGATACCGGGCTGATTTATCTACAAGTTAAGGGTAAACAAAAAGAAAAACCTACTCTAATTGACGAGGTTCAAATTGATCCTGTATCTGGAAAAACTCTGCATGTTTCTTTTAAAGAAGTCGATCTTAAGGAGAAAATTCAGGCTGAGGTGCAAATTGAATTAGTTGGTGAGTTTGATATTAGGGAAGCAGTAATGGTTCAGGTTAAAAATAGCATTATTGTTGAGGCCCTACCCACAGATTTACCAGAAAAATTTGATATAAATATTGAAAGCTTAACAGAGGTGGGTCAGTCAATTACTTTGGCTGATTTAGACTTTGATAAATCTAAAGTTAGTTTAGTTGAGGTTGAAAACGATGAGGATTGGGAAAACCCAGTTGTGCTAGTCCAAGAGCAGCGCGAGGAGGAGGTTGAAGAGGTGGTAGAGGCCGTGGGTGTGGAAGGGGTTGCTGAAGAAGGAGTGGGTGAGGGAGAAAAGGGAGAAGGTGGTAAAGACGGCGGCGAAAAGATAAGTCTTGAGGGGGGTGGAGAAAAAGGTGGGAAAAAGGCTGGAGAAAAGAAACCTCAGGGTGCTACTGCTGAGAAAAAAGAAGATTAGTTTTCCTGAAATAATTTGTGATTGGGATCAAGATTTTGTGCTTGAGTTAGAAATTTAAGCGCTTGTTGTTGGTTTCCTAAAGCTTGATTAACTTTTGATAGATTGAATAAAATATCTCGATGTGTGGGTTGTTTGTTTAGCCAGCTTTCTAGTTGGCTTTTTTGTTTAAGGAGACTTGAGTTGGGACTTGCTAGCTGTTCTTGAGGTGTGAGTAAGGAGTTTTGAAACAAAATAAACAGAGCGATAAAAAATAAAATAGTTGAAATTAAAAACGAGCGGCGTGGTAGGAGTTTTATTGAGAAAAGCAGTAGTAGTGACGGGGTTGAGGAAATAATAAGGCGAAGAATAAATAGTGGCAATATACATATCGAGAAGATTAGTGAGGAAGGCGAGGAGATTTGTGAAGGAGGTGGGCTGACTGGCATTTATTTCTTATATTTTACACCAAACATAGTTTATAGTGACTTACTGAAGTCTAATTAGGCCACTGTGAGAGGGCAAGCAACTGGTGATTGTTTTCACCATTAATTAGTTTTTCTCGATGAAGGGTTTGCCAAATTGTCTCTGTTACAAAAGGAATAAAAGGGTGGAGAAGTTTGAGGAAAACTATCAGTCCTTGAATTAACGCTTGTTGAGAAATTTCCCCAGATTTTGATTTTTCAATACACTCATCGCAGAACCAATGCCAAAATTCATTATAAAGATTGTCTGCAGCTAAACCGATTTTAAAGTCATTGAGTTGTTTGGTAACTGCTTGAGTGATTGTGGTTAGTTTTTTGAGGTATTCTTTATCTTTGCTTCCAGTAGTCTCATTTTTCTCTCTCATCAGAATAAAGCGAGCTGCATTCCAAAGTTTGTTGGTTAAATTTCGAGTAGCTTTAAAATCACCCTCACCTACAGATTTATCTAGGCCTGCAGAGGAGCGGATGAGTAAAGCCATGCGCAGTGCATCGGCGCCGTATTGGTTAATGATTTGCAGTGGGTTAACTACATTGTTTTTGCTTTTACTCATTTTTTGACCTTTGGCATCGCGGATTAAGCCGTGAAGATAAACATCTTTGAAGGGTACACCGCCAGTCTTATGAAGACCTATCATTATCATTCTCATCACCCAAAAAGGAAGGATGTCGTAGCCAGTTTCTAAGACAGCCGTGGGGTAGAAGCGGTTGAAATCATTTGGTTGGCCGGTCTGTAGGGTGGTGCAGGGCCATTGGGCAGAGCTAAACCAAGTATCAAAGGTATCTGTTTCCTGGAGGTAGTTTTCTCCCGGAGAGGTGGGGGAGATGATGTATTTAGTTTTAATGGGAGCCCGCAATTCCTGGAGGCCATCTACGATTTCTTTTAGTGAATATTTGCCTTCATATCGGTCTAAAGTTTCATTTAGCAATCCTTCAATTCGGTCACCTTTTTTATTTAAAAACACCACGCGGATGTCAGGATTATCCGCCGAGTACCAGACGGGCATGCGAATGCCCCAGACAATTTGACGGCTGATATTCCAATCTTTAAGATTTTCTAACCAGTGTTTAAGAATTTTGTCGTGGCCGGCACCGTGAATTTTTATTTTATTTTCCTTTAAAGCCTGGAGGGCTTTTTTAGTCAGAGTCTTAACTTTGATGAAAAATTGTGGGAGAGGTAATGGCTCGATCACCGTCCCACAACGGTAGCAAGTGCCAATGCTGTGTTTGTAGTTTTCATCAATTTTAACTAACAAACCCTTTTTTTCTAGGTCTTTGACTATTTCTCGGCGGGCTTTTTGCAGATACATGCCAGCGTAGGGACCGGCTAAAGCCGTCATGCGGCCGTCATAATTTATGACTTGCTTGAAGCCGGGGATTTCATCTTTATGGCGTTGCCAGACCTCAAAGTCATTAAAGTCATGAGCTGGAGTGATTTTGACTACGCCAGTGCCAAATTTTGGATCTACATATTCATCAGTAATAACTTTGAGTTTAAAGTTGCTGATTAGGCCCTCGATCTCAATTTCTTGACCAATGTATTTTTGGTAACGTTTGTCATCGGGATGAACCGCAATTGCGGTATCACCAAATTTAGTTTCTGGCCGAGTGGTAGCAAGAGTGAGGGGGCCATATTTTAGGTAGTAAAGAGGCGTTTTTTTTTCTATGTGATTAATTTCTAGCTCACTAAAACCAGTCCCACAGTGAGTACAGTAGTTAACTAGCTTCATATCGCGGTACACCAGGTTTTGATCAGCTAGTTCTTGAAATGTTTGGACGACGATTTTAACGATGTC
>JAHJBU010000056.1 GCA_018813375.1 Patescibacteria group bacterium | reverse complement strand
CAAAATTAATTACTACTTGTTCACTTGGAGGAGCTTGAAAATATTGCTGCAGTAACGACTGCCATTTTTCAATATCATTTTTGGCAACTCCAAAGTCTAATGCAGAAGGTAAAATCTTATGTAAATAATCAATATATTCATTCCAGTTTTCGATATAAGAATAAAATAATTGATCTTCTAATAGCTTCAAAGATTGAAAGACATATTTTGATTCTGGACAGAGTGAATATACGTCGTGGTCAACCATAAATTTTTCTCTGGCTACATCTAAAATTGAATGAAATTTTACCCCAGCTAAAAATGAATCATCTTCTTTCAAATCATCTAAGGTTAAATTATTATAGTGAGTCTTATCTCTATCTATAACTTTCAAATATCTAATGTCTGGAAACAGGGTGCCAATAAAAAAATCTTTCTTTACTTTACCTTGAAAGAAAGTGTTAAAAATTTTAGCTGCTAAAACCACATGTGTGATAGGTGCTGCCATATACTAATTCAATCGCTTAACTTATTTTTATTATTTTGTAAATGCTTTGCCTTTTGTGAAGAAAGAACACTTTTCCCTGTTTTTTGTTCAATATCTTTCCTTGCTTTCCCAGAAGTATCTCCACCCTTTTTAGCAATAGCTTTACTTTCGGAAAAAGTTTTCGGTTGTTCTTCTTTAGAAATTTCAATTGTTGTTGCTTCTGCCAGCATATTCAAAATTAACTCAAGATTTGTCATATTATCTCTCAAATTTTGTTTTTTTAAATCTTTGAAAATTTTATACTGCTTTACTGATTTTCCTGACCAAGCCTTGGTAATTTCATCTGTTAAAATTGCAAACTCCGAACCTTCTTTTATGCCTCTTTCTTGCCATTCATCGGTCAATTCTTTTCTAATTTCAATTGTTTTTAACCTCTGATTTATCCAATCTTTAGAATATCCTTTTTTAAAATAAGTTTGCATAACTCTATCAATTGCAAGCTCAGGATCTTCAATTTCCTCGATTCTTTCATACCCAACTTTCGCAAGCCAAAGTTTGAAAGGTTCTGCTTTTGGAGAAGGAACAGATTGAATTAGTCTTAAAAGTGTTTGTACATCAGCTACATCTGTCATTCTCATTTTTCCATCTTTAGCTTTCATTTTCAAACCGTTACAAAATGTAACGGTTTCATTTGAACCTTCATCAAAAAGCCTTTTTTTTAAAACTCTCCAATAAACTTGAGGATTTTTGCTTTCTGTTAAAATTTTAAGAACATCTACAACTGAAAAATACCACAACTCTTTGTTTTCATCCCAATGACGACGAATTTGCTTTTCGTGGAATAATACGATTGAATTGTCATTTTTAGTCATAATTTTTTCTTATTCTATATAAATTTTGGCATATCTGATGTTTCCACAAAATTTGTCAATCGTGCCTTCAGCTTAACAAATTCGCTGTGTTTTTAGAATACCAAGTCTTGGCTAGTTTCATCTGTTAGAAATAAGCAACCCCGATGCAGAGCATGCGGGGTATCTGACCGGTACCCCGTAAACTAAGACAGTTGTGTGAGAAAATAAATACAACTAGAAAGGGGTAAAAATGATTAAAAGAATTCCAAAGGAAATACGGGAGGAGATTTTAACAAAGGCTAGAGCTGGAGAGAAAATAGCCACATTGGCTAAACAATATGGTATCAGTGATCGTACAATTTGCGGTTGGCTTAGAAAAGACACAGACGAAGATGTGGTATCAGTTCTCAAGTACAATGTCGAAAAAATATCTACAGAAAAAGCAAGCTAGAAATCAAAGATAAACTTCTCAAAAATGATATTGAGTTAGTTCATCAATCCCATCCAGCCCATGGACATAGAAGAGTAGCTTGGGAGCTAGGTATCAATCCCAAACGAGCCTTGAGAGTAATGAATAAATTTGGAATAAAACCACCTAGGAGAAAAGTAAAAAAACACTGGTGTACAGTTTCGACTAGTCACCACAACTATGCCAATCTTATTAAAGATCTTGAGATTACTCAGCCACACCAAGTTTGGAGCAGTGATCTAAGTTACATTAAATTCCAAGGTAAATTTTGGTATTTAGCTACGATTGAGGACTTAACTACCAAACAAGTTCTGGCAGCCCAAGTAGGTAAACAACATAATGCTCAACTGGTTTTTACTACTCTTAAACAAGCTCTCAAACTAAACATTCCTCAATTTTTTCACTCTGACCAAGGAACTGAGTTTATGGCTCAGATTTGTACTGATTATTTGGAAAAATATGGTGTCAAAATTTCAGTCAGTGACGCTGGTGCTCCTTGGCAAAACGGTTATCAAGAATCATTCTTTGGGAGGTTTAAAGAAGAGTTTGGAGATTTTAATAGATTTGATCACATTGGAGAGTTGATTGAAGAAATTTATTCCCAAGTTCGCTATTACAACTTCGAAAGAAGACATACAGCATTTAAGATTTCGCCTACAAACTATGCCGCCTCTAAATTCTCAGACTATTGTCTTCATAAAAGGGGTGCTTGACAGACCCTTGAATCAACAACATATTTCGTTCATCTACAAAGTTTTGGACCATTTTTGTTGTCCAATCGGGATCATTTTTTTCATTTTGAGGTATTTTATCCCACATTTCGTAGTCATACAAAATAACACTTAATTTGTCTTTCCATTGGTCTTCTAATTTAATCACTTTATCAAAGCTAGGAATGTTCCACCCAACTTTACCAACATCAGGTTTAGGAATTTTGCTAAAGTCTTCACCAAAAAACACAATAATGTCATCTTTATTTGCCCATGTTTCAAACCAATCAGTTTCCATAAACATACCAACAGCAATGGGGATGGATTTTATATCAACTTGAGTATTTTCTAAGGTTTTTGATTGTTCTTCAGTTAAGTTTTTTGAGTGATTGCTATTATAGAAATATAACCCAACAACTCCAAATAAAAACAGTATAGGCACTAATAAAAATGTATTTTTAAAATTCATCAAATATTTTTTTTGCTAAATAAAATGCAAAGTTTACAGGAACAGCGTTTCCAATCATTTTATATCCGTCCGCCACATCTATATATTTAAAAATAAAATTGTCCGGAAAAGTTTGAATTCTCGCACATTCTCGAACAGATAAACGTCGATATAGGTGTTTTTTGCCGGGGACGAAAATTCTTTTATTTTGCTTAATAAATTTCATTTTTGGAGCTTGTGGATGAATAGGTGCATGACGACCGCCTGCTTGAATTGTAAAAGATGGCTCGTTCCAAGAACGGACTCGATTTCGAGACATATAAATTGATGAAAATCCTCCGTTCATATATTCGTGATTAGGAATTTTCAAATCATCACCATTTGTTTTATTTCTATCTTTTGCTGGTTTTGCTAATCTTAAATCGTAAATTGCGTCTTTTAAAACAGGTTTATATTTTTGTGGTTCTGGAAATTCAAATTTTTTATTCAAATCTTTTCTATAACCAATAATAATTACACGCTTACGATCTTGCGGAACATCAAAATCATTTGCGTTTAGTAATTTTTGTGCTATTTCATATCCTGCATTTTTAAATTCTTTGATTATATTTAAAAATGCTTCTGAATGTTTTGGACTAAGAATACCAGAAACGTTTTCGGCAAGAAAAAATTTTGGTTGTTTTTCTTTTAATAAACGAATGTAGTCATGAAAAAGCTGACCTCGTTTATCTTTAATCCCACGACCTGCACCTGCCTCACTCCAACTTTGACAAGGGGGACCGCCAATAATTCCGTCTGCGTCTGGTATTTCATTAGATTTAACATCCACAATACTTCGTTTGTCTAATTTTGTATGTGGAAAATTTAATTCAAATGTTTCCCAAATTGATTTATCAAATTCATTAGCCCAAACAATCTTAAACCCAGCTTTTTCAAAACCGAGATCAAGACCGCCTGCACCTGTAAATAAGGATACTAATTTCATAATTAATCGTGACTTATATTTAATGTATTTTTAAATAATTTTTTTGGTGATTTCAAAAGATTGATATCAAACTTCAATGATGACTCAACCCTAGAGCTAGCATTGTGGATGCGGAAAGAAAGAGTCCAATCGTTATTCATTATTACTATAATAGTTGTATTGCTACCTTCTTTGAAATCAATATCAATAATTTCTGTTGGTAATGGTATTTTAGGTGTTCTGTATTTAGGAATGATATCTTTCCTGACTTACCCAAATTAGTACGACAAAAGCTAAAGTTCCAATTTTTTGATAAAGTTATCCACATTACTTGAGGGGGATGAGCTAAGGGTGAAAATCTCATTGGTAAGTTTGTTTTTGATTTTAGCGTCTTTAACAGTTTGGAGGAGTTGAATGGTTTTTTTGAGAGATAGGTTTGATTTAAGCTCCATATACTTAGCTACAGCTAGACTCAAAAAACAGATGAGAAGATGAGCCTTGATGGTGTCAGTGTTGCGGTGATAAATTGGTCTAGCTTGAAGATCTGATTTGGTGATTCGGAAAGCTTTTTCAACTTTCCAAAGTTGACGATATTGGTTGATGATTTCTTGATTAGGAACCTGTGTTTCTTTCAAATTGGTGTAGTAACCTTTGATTCCCCAAAGTAACTTAGTTTTGTCTAAAAGTTTTTGATTAAACTTGAGTTTTTCTTTTGACTTTGATTTTTTAATAAATTTAAGGCGTTTACTGGCTTTTTGTGGGTTTTCCTCTAGAGCATCTGTTGCTCTTCTAACTTGTTTTGTGGTTTCATGTTTGTCTTTGTTGTACCTGGTTTGAGAGAATTGACAGATTAACCAACCACGTTGAGTTTTTAGTCTTGTGATGGCTTTGTCTTGTTGGTTAGTACTTTGACTGATTTTCTCAATAGTTTTCTGACTTAGGTTTCCAAGTCTTGCCCCAACAATGTAAGTTAAGTTTTTCTCTTCTAGCTGATTTACATTCTTCTGACTAATCATGGCTGCATCGGCTACGATAGTTAAGGTTTCAATAGAGTGTTTTTGCTGGAGTTCCTCGATGATTGGAATGAAGGTATGGCCTTCAAAAGTGTTTCCTTTGAAGATTTGGTAATTGATGGGAAAGCCCTGATCGTTAACCACTAAGCCAATCACTACCTGCGGTTGGTTAAATTTGTGGTCTTTGCTAAAACCACATTGTTTAAGCTCTTCGTCACTTTTGAATGACTCAAAGTAAAGCGTGCTAACGTCGTAGTAAACAAGGCTAAAGTTAAAATTAAAGTGTTTTTTAGCCACTTTGACTACCAGCTGCTCAACTTTGTCTTTGAGCTTGGAATAGTTTTTCAACTCTCGATAAATATGACTACGTTTGTAGTTAATATCAAATTCTTGCCAAAGAAAGTCAATTGACTCTAATTTTGAAGCTGGTTTGATGAGACGAGCAATGACTAGGTCTAGTAGAAGCTGTCTTTGTGGAGCATTTTTAAGAAGGTCGGTAAACCCTAGCTTACTCATCACTTTAGCTAAAGTTTTGTAGGTAAAGTTGAAGTGGGTGGAGATGAGTTCTGTTTGGTTAAGAACTAAAACTTGAGAAGAAAAATTTTGAAGGTTATCTGTGTGAGGAGGAAATAGTGACTGATGAGGATCATTTGCTTTAATCCAGTTTTGAGCTACTGTCTTGAGTAGAGAGATTTCTTTTGAGTTTCTAGAGCTACCAATGTGTTTCAATATTATGGTTTTACGGTTAACGTATTTAACCACTTGAACTGCAGTAGCTCCTGATTTTGTTTTGGTGGTACGAATGCGATACACAGAGGTATTGTACTAGTTAGTACGACATTTCTTATTACCTCAGATTTTTTAGTCTGATACATCAACTCTTTATGTTTTGAGAATTGATCGTTTTATGGAGTTGGGTAAGTCAGGGCTATCTACCCTTCCTTCAAAATTTACTTTGCTGATTTCATCAACAACCCTCTGAATACCTCTCATGCTTCTAATAGAATTATCTAACTCAGCTATAAAAGTTCGTTCCATATTTACCTTTTATATTATTACTACATATGAGTATATCATATTAACAAATGCTTTTTATTCATCCTAAGCTCCCTCACTTCCCAAGCATCCAGTCCACCACCCCTTTCGTCACCAAACCAGCATCACGTGAGCCCTCTTTATAAGGATTGTCGTCATCACTCTCAACCAAAACAGTTATTACTAGCTTGTCTGGAAATCCATGCTCATCTATAAGTTTAAGCCACTCTAAATAATCTGGCTCTTTTTCCCCTTCAACGGCTACCTCGCTCTCTTCTCTAGCCACCTGCCTATCTCTAATCCCATCAATCGCTTCCCTATCACCAGCTGCTACTTTTTTTGCTAAATCTTTAATCTCAGCTGTACCTATTACCCCAGTAAACCACCCGTGTGTATTGCGATAGCCTCTCTCATCTGCCCCACCAAACTCAGATGTACCAGTTTTACAAGCCATTGCTCCATTTTTAATTTGTTGCTGAGCATCCATGCCTTCGGCTCGATAAATTTCATTATTAATAAAAAACTGGTAAGCCGTTCCTCCAGGACTGCAAGCATCCAGCATGCCTGATAAAACCAAGTCTAAATTATCTGCCAAAACTCCCAATTCTCCGCATTTCCCGTTTACCTGTTTTAATAATGTTGGCTCACAGAGAGTGCCATGATTAACCACTGCTTGAGTAAATTGAGCAACTTGAAGCGGAGTTACTAAAACATCGCCCTGACCAATCCCCATATGAAAAGTATTACCTAGATACCATGACTCTCCAGTTACTTGCTCCTTCCAGGCAGGATCAGGAACTATGCCCGATGCCTCTCCGCTTAGCTCTATCCCCGTGACTTTACCCAGACCAAACAAACGAGCAAACTCAGCCAACTTATTTGGCCCCAACCACTGTGCTACTTTATAAAAGAAAATATCATTGCTCCTTGCTAAAGCTTTTTGTAAACCAATCTCTCCCTCTGTTCTACCAAACTGAGTATAATACCAATTAGTATATTCATACTCACCTACCCGCAATACTCCCTCATCTACTACTGTTGTGTTATCATCCAAAACTTTCCCCTCTAGTCCACCTAAAGCCGTCACCAACTTAAAAACCGATCCTGGCGGATATGTCCCACTCACTCCTCGATTAAAAAAAACTTGAAGCGGATCACTTAGCATTGCTTGAAGCGCGACCTGGCGTTGTTTTTCTAAAACTAAATCTGAAAAATGAATGCTAAGAGTATTGGCATCAAAACTAGGACTACTAATTAAACTTAACACCTCGCTAGTTTTGGCATCCATGATTACTCCAGCGCCAATCTGGCCTTCAAATAGATCTAGTAGTTTGGATGATAAATAAGGGTCTAGCGAAGTAGAAATATTCTGGCCTGAATGACCAGCTTGCTGACTAATAAGTCTCTGTCGCTTGCCTAGTGCATTTATCTCATAAACCTCAGCTCCAGCCTGACCACGTAGTTGCTGATCAAAAACCTGCTCTAAACCAATTTTGCCGATTATGTCACTCACCTTTAAGGAGGAATCATTTAATAAATTTTCCAACGTCACTGGCCCAACATACCCCAGCACATGAGCT
>JAHJBU010000004.1 GCA_018813375.1 Patescibacteria group bacterium | reverse complement strand
TTGATGCATTTGCATCAAAATCAATTTGTGCCATTTTGCTAAAGATATTTTTTTACTCAAGGTACAGCTTTGCATCTTGCGTACCAGCTGAATTTTTCTGTGCTAAAGCTTGAAAAATCAGGGCCCAAAATAAAAAACCCCGCGGTTGGCGGGGTAGAGAATTAAATTTATTTTTTTATTTAAGACACGAAAACTACACCCGCCATTTTATGCTGGGGGTGATGATGAGCGTTGGTTTGTAAAGTTGTCTTTTGAGACATAAGAGCGAATTATACATGAGATTTGTTTTATGTCAATATGTTAACGCGTTAATACAAAATAGGCTTAAATTATTAATTTTGAGTATAAAGTCTTTTTAAAACTGTTTTATATCCTTTATAAGGCTCTTTATGTAAAAACCTAGCTACTCTAGTCACAGTGGTAGTACTGGTATTAAGCTTTTTGGCAATCTGGGCATAAGACATTTTTGTAGTCCAAAGCAGTTTGGCAATCTGGAAACGAGTTTCAAATTCATCAATTTCAGCTGGAGTCAATAAATCTTTTAAGAAATTTTTCGCCTCTTTTTCTGTTTTTAATTTAGTAAAAGCAGTTAGTAAATTTTGGGTTTGTTTAGTGGTCATATGGATAATTCTATTATAAGAAAATGGACCGACTTTAGCTAGTTCCTACACTTGCGGTAGTAAATTGCTGTTTTACTACTTGTTGTCACATTTTTCACGGATTAGTATGTGGTCATCATGTTAACTAGACAAGATAAAAACTATCTCAAAAAAACATTTGCTACCAAAAAATATCTAGACGACAACTTTGCTACCAAAAAATACCTAGACGATAATTTTGTTACTAAAAAAGAGCACGAAGTTTTTTTTAACAGTACAGCAGAAGAGTTTTTGAGCATTCATCAGCAGTTTAGGGTTATTGATAAGAAATTCGAGCAAGTAGACAAAAGATTCGAGCAAGTAGACAAAAGATTTGAGCAAGTAGACAAAAGATTCGAGCAAGTAGACAAAAGGTTCGAGCAAGTAGACAAAAGATTTGATAGGCTAGAAGATTTAATAAACGAAGTTTTACTGGAAGTTAGAAGTACCAACCGCAAGTTTGATGTTACTTTCAATAGAGTTGACGATCACGATTTGCGCATTGCTCAACTAGAGACTAAGCCTAGACTGTCGATTCTATAAGTCTTTTTTTAAATCAGGTAAAATAAGATTCGCTTCAGGGCTCATAGGTAAACGGTATACCATACCCTTCGCATGGGTAAATTTCGGGTTCGATTCCCGGTGAGTCCACAGCTGTTTACTAGTCCCTGCAGCGATATAGTTTGAAATTTATCCTAGTTTTCAACTTAATACAGATGATTATAATTGCTTGTGTTAGCATATGTTCATGTTTGGCTGGAATCTCAAAAATTTAATTAAAAATAAAAAGAAAATAATCTTAATTTTATGTGGGATATGGTTAATTCTGATTGCTATATGGACAAATCCTAAACAGAAATCAGTGGGCAGTATTCGGATACTTGATCAAAATAATTTGCAGTTATATGAAAAGTCAGGTCAATTCGGTTTTCAAGAATATGTGGGTATTGATCATATCCCAATTACTTTTCAGCAAACCGTTGTCCTCATAGAAGATAAGAATTATTGGAGTCATTGTGGAATTGATCTTGGATCAATTTTTAGGGCAATGGGCCAAAACATTAAAGCAAAAAAAATTGTTTCTGGAGCAAGTACAATTCCGCAGCAAGTTGCTAGATTTACCATAATTTCTCCATACAAGATTCCAAAAATTGGAATATTAAGAAAGACCAGAGAGATGTTGATTGCTTTGAGAATATCACTTGTTTTTTCTAAAGACCAGATTTTAGAACAGTATTTAAACTCAATGTATTTTGGAAGACAAACATATGGTGTTCAGTCAGCATCAAAAAAATATTTTGGTAAGGATGTTTCCTCAATATCACACTCAGAAATGGCTTTGTTAGCAGGTATGATTTCTAATCCGAGCAACTTTGATCCCATTGCTCAACCTGACACTGCAATTGAAAGAAGAAATAGCACATTGTCAAAAATGTTGGATAAATCCATAATTTCTCAAGAAGAATTTGATAGATCCATAAATGAACCACTTCCAGAAAGTGTTCATCAATTTGATTTTATTGCACCTCATTTTGTACAAATGGTTTTGAATGAATTAAGTGAAATCTTGCCCGATAATAAAAAAAGTGTTGTTATTACCACTAGCTTGGACTCTAATTGGTACAAAAAAATAAGACAAATTGCTCAAAGGCATATTGAGAACTTAAAGGATGAACATCAATTAAACAATTCAGCAATCGTAATAATTGACAACGAAAAATCCGAGTTATTGTCATTGATGGGTAGCATTGACTATTTTGATTCTTCAATAGATGGCCAGAGCAACATGGCAATAGCTTTAAGACAACCGGGCTCAGCTATGAAGCCAGTCACTTATGCATCTGCTTTCGAAAAAGGAATTGCTACTACGGCCACCGCTATTGATGATTTGGAAAAGGTTTTTATTACTGGCAATGGAGATGGGTTTATCCCTCGAAATTATAGTGGTCGATATCACGGAGTTGTTTTAGCTCGTGAAGCACTTGCATCTTCATACAATTTACCCGCTGTTGAGATGCTTAACAGAGTTGGAATTAATTCATTTTTAGAGTTGGCTCATCGTATGGGAATTTCAAGCATGAATGACACTGATCGTTATGATTTAGCACTTACTTTAGGAGGGGGTGAAGTTAGTTTACTTGAACTAACTAATTTATATGCAACCTTTGCTAAAGGTGGAGTATATGATCAGATTAAATTGATTAACAAAATCGAGATCAATGGTGAAGAAATTTATGTTCGGCCAGAATTAGAAAGAAAAAGAGTATTGGATGAAGATGTTGCTTGGCTGATCACTGATATTTTAAAAGATCAAAAAGCTAGAATGCCAACCTTTGGTGAAAAAAGCTCTTTATTATTAACAAAACCTGCCGCAGTAAAAACAGGTACAACCACAGACTGGCATGATAATTGGACGATAGGATATACCAAAGATTTTACTGTTGGTGTTTGGGTGGGAAATGCAAATAACCAGCCAATGCGCGATATCACTGGAGTAACAGGAGCTGGTCCTATTTGGCACGATATTTTTGAGGAGCTTTTAAAATTCGAAGAATACTCAAAATTTGTTTCTCCACCAAATATATCTCAAGTAAAAGTATGTGCGTGGGATGGATTGTTGCCAACCGATTTTTGTGAAGAAAGATATGAAGAATCCTTTATTCAGGGAACAGAGCCCTCGATTTATACCCAACTTACTACTAGACCAGCAGGAAATCAGTCTGTGACCAATCAGACGATTATGATTGTGAGTCCTCGCCATGGAGCGAAATATGAAATTGGTGCGTTAGAGGAAGAGGAAATTATTTTTGAATTAAGTTATGGCTCATCTGCCAAAAAAGACGAAATAAACTGGTTTTTAGATGATAAACGTTTAGATTGTAATCAAATATGTGGTTGGAAACCGACTTTAGGAAAACATAAATTGTATGCTGAAATTAACTCAGAATCAGGAAAGATTAAAACTTCAGAAGCTGTTTTTGAAGTAATTGGATATAAAGAGGGTTGGTAGTATAAAATTGTTTTTATGCAGCTTTTTTTAGCAATCAAAACAGGATACACTATTTTTGTGCAAAAAATATCCGGTTTTAAGTTAAAATTGAAAGATTTTTTTTTCAAGATTCTTAAGATATGTAGATCCATCTTGGGGAAGATAAAAAATGTTCATTTAAGATTATCTAGTTTTCGGTTCTATCAGTTTTTTGTCAAATTAATATCTTCATTATTTTTACATGCTGCCATAATCTTTTTTCTTTTTACCTTTTTTAATTATTTGGTTACCAGGGTTCGATTTTCCTATGGATTAATTGAAAATGATTTGATAGATATTTCCATTCCTTTTGTATCTTTTCTTTTAATGATAATCTTCTTTGATTTTGTGTTACTGGTTATTAGGAAGATATTTAGACATAAACAATCAGAGCTATCTTTTGCCAATAGATTTTTCCGGATGTTAAGAGATTGGTCATTAATCTTGCTGATTACTTTACTTCAGGCTTCTATCTACATTCCAATTATCTTGATGATTATTGTTTTTGTTTTCAAGAAAAAAATGTTGTTTTTGGATGATATCTATAGAAAAGCTAAATACAAAATATTACTCGTTGTAACACAGTTCGTAGAGAAATATAGATCAGCATCTTCACAAGAAAAGGTGCTCCTATTAAAGAAGTCAATTATTTTTTTAATTTTGCTTTTCTTAATAAATAGGTTTGGACACATATTTCTTCCGCCAAAAATAGTGACAAGTTTTCCAGGTAATGAAGCTGTTGAGATTTCCCTTGATTCAAAAATAGAGATTCAATTTAATAAGAATATGATGACGAGTTCTGTAGAGAAATCATTAAGGATTGAGCCCCAAGTTGAGGGTGAATTGTCGTGGATTGGAGATTCTAGAGTCGTATTTACTCCCTCAGAACCATTTGAAAGAAATAGTTCATATCAAATAATCATTGGAAGAGGGGCCATGTCCTCTATTGGTATTCCTAAAATAATCAAGACAGATATTTCTTTTACTACTCTTGGCCATCCCCAAGTAGTTTTGGCTAGTCCTCTTGGTCAATCTTTGGTAGAAAAACCTACTTTTACCATCATGTTTGATCGCGCCATGATTCCGTTGACAACTGTCGATGAGAAAGAAAAAGCTACACCAGCTTTCAGTATTGATCCACCAATTGAGGGAGAGGGGAGATGGCTGGGTACTACTGCTTATCAATTCAGACCTACCAGTGAGCTTTCTTTGGCAAATACATACTCATATGTAGTTCGAGCTGGAATCAAGTCAGAAGATGGTGGCGAGTTGCAGGATGATCAGGTATTCAGTTTTTCTACTCCAAGACCGATTGTTGTTTCAATTTCTCCGACAAATGGATATCAATATGCAAATCCAGTTGCTTCTGTCTCTGCAACTCTTACTCAACAAGCAGATTTAAAATCTGCTCAAGAGAGCTTTACATTATATGAGCTTGATGAAAAAAATGAGATTATTGCTGAGGTCGAGGCTTCAGTGAGAGTGTTAAAAGAGCAAGTGGGATTTTATCCAAATAGACCTTTAAAAAGGAATTCAAAATATAAGGCTGTTATTAAAAAAGGTTTAAAGTCAATTTATGGTGAAAATGGACTTGAAAATGACTATGAGTGGGAATTTGGAGTTACTCAATTGCCTAGTGTTTATAGTACAGATCCAGAAGATGGTGAGGATAATGTTGTAGAAGATAATTGGTTAAAAGTTGAGTTCTCAACTCCAATGGATTCCGATTCGTTTGAAGGCAACGTAATTATTGATCCGGCTCCCGAAAAAAATCCATCCCTAAATTCTTACCGTGGGAAGATTGGTACTGTTCTTTCGGTAGGGACATATCTAAGAAGATCTGAAAATTACACCATAACCATTGGGGCAAATGTAAGAGATCAATATGGTGTTCCACTCCGAAGAAATTATTCATTTGGTTTTCATACTAGTGATATGGAAAAGAGTATTAGTATTTTGCCAACAAATACTTATTTTGCCACATTTAACCAAGCAGTTAAGCCCAGGATTGTAGCCAAAACTTCTGCAGTAAAGGGGGTTGAATACCATTTATATAAAATCTCCAAAGAGCAGTTGATTGATTTATATAAGTTGCGTCAAGATTATAGTCTTTCTAATGAAAGAAGAAGTTGGCAATCACTTGACTTAAGCAAATACGAACTCGTTCGCTCTTGGTCAGAAAACTATGAAGCTGATAAGAATATTCCTGTCAATGTTATCACTATTGTTGAAAAAGAAAACGGAGAGTCATTTGATCCAGGGTTATACTTTCTCGATGCCGTTATTGAAGACGGACATCACGATAATTTAGTCATGATTTTAACCAATACCGCTTTGACAGCAAAATGGAATACAGATCAGGCATTGATTTGGGCAACTGATCAGGGCACAGGCAATGTGGTTGAGGGCGCGGATGTAGAAATAGTTAATTTCTCATTCGATCAAAAAGCGTCTGGAAAAACAAATAACGATGGAGTTTATTTATCTGAAAGCAAACAAGGTTTGTTTTCAGATAATAATTATAATAATCAGATTGACAGTGAAATCGTTGTCTTTGCGCATCGAAACAATGATACTTCAGTTTTATTTCGATCTTGGGATGAGGGCATTGATAACTATGATTTTGGGATACAGCATTACTATGATCCTCAAGAGAGAGATTCATATTACGGAAAATCTGATGATCTTAAGATTTTTATTCAACTAGACAGACCAATATATAGACCAGGACAGAAAGTCTATTTTAAAGGTGTTGTTCGATCAGATGATGATGGGGTATATAGTCTATTGGATGAGGGGGAAACAGTTAATATTTCTCTATATGACTCATCGGGAAAAGTTGTGGCAAATCGAGATTTACCACTTAATTCATATGGAAGTTTTTCTGGAGATTTTGATTTGAGTGAAAATGGTGCATTGGGAAGTTATCGCATTAATGCAAGTATTAATGGCAATGGATTTGAACAATCTTTTCAAGTTGAGGAATATAAACGAGCTGAATTTGAAGTATCGATTAAAACAAATCGTTCTAAGTATGTGTCGGGAGAGAAAATTGATGTTGAAGTTGATAGTAAATATTATTTTGGGGCTCCAGTTCCAAATGCAAAATTAAAGTGGACTTTAGCAACTGAAGATTCACCATTCGCCTGGTTGAGGGATCGAAGATTTGATTTTGGTGATAGTGATAATTATTGGTATAGGCCCTGGTGGAGTCTTTCAGATTCTAGTTATTTTTCCGGAGAAAAGATTGCTGAAGGCACGGGATTTACCAACTATGATGGAAAATACAATGTTTTATTACCAACAAATATTTCTGATAAGACTGCGAGCCAACGCTATCGCTTGGAAGTCGAGATTGAAAACGAAGATAAGCAGGTAATTGCTGGCACCTCTCAAGAAATTTATGTCTATCACGGTAGTCTAATGGTTGGTCTCAAGCCAGAAAAATATGTAGGAAGAGCCAATCAGGAATCAAAAGTCGAAATAGTAACCCTAGATCTTGAGGGAGTAGAACAGCCAAACAAGCCAGTTGAAGTTTCTTTTTATAAAAGAACTTGGAGCACTATAAAGGAACAGGATCCAGAAGATAATCAGTTTTATTGGGTGAGTAAACATACCGATAACTTTATTAGTAAGACTATGGTGCAGACAGACGATATGGGAAGAACGTCAGCTGAATTTATTCCTGAAAGTGGAGGTCTTTATCACGTTGTTGCACAGGTGATTGATGACAGTGGAAGGATTGCTAAAGCTGGAACAGACCTTTGGATTTCTGGAGGAGGTTGGTCATCTAGACTTGAAAATCATGACAGGATAGCATTAATGCCTGACTCTCAGGAGTATGAGATAGGACAGTCAGCACAGATTCAAGCATCGATCCCATATTCTCAAGTGACGGGATTGATTACTTCTGAGAGGGCCAATGTATTGGATTATCAAATAGTTCACTTAGACCAGGACAATCAAATTTTTTCAGTAGATTTGAAAGATAATTATTCTCCCAATGTGTTTGTTTCAGGGGTTTTTGTTAAGGGTGGGAAAGAAGTCAAAGACCCCCCTCAATTCAAGATGGGCTTATTAGAACTTAGGGTATCTAATAAACGAAATAAAGTTAATTTAGAAATCTCAACAGATCAAGAGCAGTATCGGCCGGGAGATAAAATGATAGTTAATCTTGATACTAAAAATGGGTTGGGAGAATCTGTGAAAAGCGAAGTGGCATTGGCTTTGGTTGATCAGTCAGTTTGGAGTTTGGCCAGGACAGAGTTGGTAGATATTTTTCAAACATTTTATCGACCACGAAATCTAGCTGTTTCAACGGCTCAATCGTTGATCACATCCATGGATAGAATTAATGCAAATGTCAACCTTGGGAGCAAGGGTGGCTCTGGGGGAGGATGTTTTACTGGGTTAACAAAGATTTCTATGGCGAATGGTAGTTTTATGAATATGGAAGAGGTAGCAGTGGGAGATTTTGTATTGACTAGATTGGATGAAACTGATAACAATTTGGTTAAAGCAAAAGTTAATAAGATATTTGTTCATGATGTTGATAATTACCTCATAATAAATAATAAACTTGAAGTAACTGGCATTCATCGAGTTTACACACAGAAAGGTTGGCAGGAGGCAAGCAATCTGAAACAAGGAGACAGATTATTGAGGGATAATGGTAAATGGGAAAAAGTTTCATCAATCGAGACCATTAACAAAAAAGTAAGGGTGTATAACCTAGAGATTGATCAATTTCACACCTATCTAGCCAATGGATATTGGGTTCACAATGACAAGGGTGGCCCCGATACCTCAAGAGACGAATTTTTAGACACCGCATATTGGAATGCTCATATTGAAACCAACGATTCTGGAAATGCTCAAGTCGAAGTAAATTTACCAGATAACACCACAACTTGGAGAATAATTGGTGTGGCAATTACTAAGGATACTGCTGTTGGCGATGCAGTTGAAAAAGTTATTGCTTCGAAAGATACCGTGATTCAACCTTTATTACCCAGATTTTTAAGCATTGGAGATCAACCTAGAGTTGGAGTGAGAATCCATAATAATTCCAATAATTCTGCCAACTATTCAATATCAATGAGCTCTACTGGCCTGTCAACTCAGGATGAATTGACAAAAGAAGTGGTTGTTTCGCCCCACTCTTCGCAGAACGTCTATTGGCAAGGAGAAGTACTTGCTACTGAAAAAGTTTCTTTTGAGTTTATTTCTAAGCTTCAGGGTCAAATGGTTGATGGAATTAAGATTGAATTGCCTGTATTATCATATTTTGTTCCTGAGGTAGTTGCTGCTTCTGGTGAAGCAAAAGACCAAGCACTAGAAAATATATATTTACCCTCAAGTATTGTTCCAGATCAAGGGGAGTTAGCCATTTCTCTATCACCAATTTTGGGTGGTGGGGTTCAGACAGCAGCAAAATACATGTTTAATTATTATTACTGGTGTAATGAACAAACCATCAGCCGATTAAGTGTTTTGGCAAATCTATTAGAATTAGCTGATGAAATGGGCAATCAAAATATTGGTGGATATAGTCGTCAAGATGTTGAAAGATTGATTGAAGATTCGGTGGCACGTTTAACTAAAACTCAGATGCCTGATGGAGGCTGGTCTTGGTCAAATGGAGATAGAGAATCAAATTCATATATTTCTACTTTAGTAATGGAAGGCTTGCTTCAAGCGCAAAGACAGAATTTAGGAGTATCAGGTCAAGTGGTAAGAGATGGACTTTCATATCTTGAGGCACAGCTAGATAATCCAGACAATTCGCTTGACTCTCAAGCCATGATTGCTGCTATTCTTGCAGAAAATAGACAAGTTTCACCAAGTAAACTTTCAACCTTAATGAATTCTAGATGGCAAATGAGCACCATTGCTCGGGCGTATTTGCTTCGATCATTATTATTAACATCTAAATCATCTGCAGATGGCAAACGGTTAATGAACGAGATGCTTTCACTTGTGGACAAGACTAACACTTTAGCCCATTGGGAAAGCCAAAGTGAACCTTGGCAGTTTATGGGTGGAAAAAATTCTTTGACCGCGGTGATGCTTGAGAATCTTGTTATCTATAATAAGAGTCATGCACTTATTCCTGATGTTACTCGATGGTTAGTGCAGGTTAGGGAAAATGGATATTGGCAAACTACTAGACAAACTAGTGTTGCTGTTAGAAGTATTGTTAGCATGATTATTGGTCGAAAAGAGGCAAAAGTGGATTATGATTGGAAAATTGATTTAGCAGGCAGTCGTGTTGCAGAAGGAAAAATGACCAAAGATGATGTCATGAATGAGTTATTAACTACTATTGGTTTGTCAGAAATAGAAAAAGAAAAGGATGTTTCTTTAGCAATAGAAAAGGCTGGTACAGGTTCTCTATATTACAACCTGAATTTAAGCTATTGGTTGCCGTTTGAGGAGGTTGAGCCTACTGATCAAGGGATAGTTATCATTAGAGATTTAATTGATGCTGCTGGAAATCCTCTTTCAATAGATAGAGTGAGTAATGAGGGAGAGGTTATTGTTAGGCTTACTCTCGCAGTTCCTGCTGAACGTCATCATGTTATTATCGAAGATAATTTCCCGGCCGGCTTCGAACCAGTTAATGAGAGTCTAGCAACAACCTCTATTTTGAATTCAGAATTACCAGATATTAGTGACGATAAAGATCAATTATATTTCAAATCAAAAGAGATTCACGATGATAGGGTAGTGTTGTTTGCTGAAACAGTTCCAGCTGGAGTTTATGAATATATTTATAGAGTGAGACCAACTTTACCTGGAAGATATCATTATCCTCCAGCCCAAGCATACAATATGTATTTTCCAGACGTTTTTGGACGATCTGCAGGGGGTTGGATAGAGATTATTGAATCCAAGTGAAGTGTGGGAGAGTAAATCTATTTTTTAACTCCTCCTTTTTTTTCCAAGTTACCTCAGAAATTTAAGGATCACGAGGTTCCTCCCCTCATTATCAAGTATTATATTATCTTTTCATCCAAATATCTTAAGAGTGGGTTCTAACTTCCTCTCACAGCTTTAACACCTATAAGTAACTTCTCTAACAGGCTTGCATCCCTTATCCCAGGTTCCAACACCTTCCACTAGTCCCTACAGCAACTAAAAAAGCTATACAGAAACGAAAGCATAATTTAATTTAGAATCAAATAAAGCCTTTAGCTTTTGCAAATCATCGATGAAATCACTCACTGAATAGTTCGAACCAATGTAAGGTGAGTCCACATTCCTTTATTCAATCTCTTACTTAATCTCTAGCACCATCTCCACTTCATCATCATATTCGTTGTTATTTTTAGCTGCTTTTTCCTTAACTCCACACTGTTTAAAATCTAGATGGTCATAGAAACCTCGCGCAAATTTGTTTTTTGCCAAGTAGGAGATAAAAATACGCTCGATATTTTGAGTTTTGATTTTTTCTAAAATAAAATTTACCAGTTTTTTGGCATAGCCTTTGCTGCGATAGTCTGGATTAAGATAGAGATTGTAAAGAAAAGCGATGTGTTTTTGTTTAGCTAAGTATGATTTAGAAACTTGGCAAAAACCTATGATTTTATTATTGATAAACAAGCCATAGTATCCCCAAACTGGATTTTGGTAGGCGACACTTAGTTCATAGATAAATGAGGCCTGACTTTTATGATACTCTGCATCAAGGGTAGATAGGAAAGCCTCGGGGTTAGTTTGTAGTGCCAGGAGTCTTATTTTTTTGTAAGCTAAAGCATCATTTTCGTCTAGGCGTTTAATTAAAACCTGAGTTGTAATCGGGTTAATTCCTCAGCTTCTTTATTAGTTACTAGAACAGTATTTTCATATCTGTAGCCAAATTTATTATCTAAATAAATACCAGGTTCAATAGTTATGACCATGTTTGGTAAAATTTCCTGCTGGTTTTTCCAGCTAAGCGATAGATTTTCATGGATATCTATACCTAAGCCATGCCCGGTGGTATGGATAAAGTCATCTCCATAGCCAGCATTAACAATCACTTGACGCGCAGCTTGATCTAGGTCTCTAGCTAAAATTGGCTGATTGGTGGATTTTTTACTTAGTCTTTTTAAAGCAGATTGATAGGATTGTTTAACTATTTGTTCAATTTTCGTAAACTCAGGGTTTGGGTTATTACCAAACCAGGTGGTTCGAGTCATATCACCGCAGTAATTATTAACTGTGGCACCGCAGTCAATTAAGACCACCGCTTCAGATGTTAATTTTTTATCAGTAGGTTGATGATGGGGTAGGGCGGAGTTAGATCCAAATGCCACAATAGTCGGGAAAGCTGGTCGCTTGGAGTTAACTTTTTTGAGTTCAGACTCAATTAGATCTTTCACTTGTTTCTCAGTTATTCCAGCTTCAAGCTTTGCTATGCTAGTGTGCAGTGCTTGTGAAGTGAGCTTAGCCGCTTTTTTTAAAAAAACGAGCTCTTCCTCATCCTTAATCATTCGTAACTGCCAGATGAGCTGGCGGTCTAGACCTGAAATTTTTAAAAAAGATAATTTTTGGATGGCCTCATACTCATTTACAAAGAGACTAGTTTTATCAACCAAGAGTTGAGTGACACCCTCTTGTTGATGAAGATATTCAAATTGCTGTTTTAGTTTGTCGATAGAGTTTCCTTTTATGGGAATGATGTCATTTGATGGTTGATAGGGTGAAAAGCTGGCATGGAGTAAGAGAGCTGACTTTTGGGTCACGATTAAAAAAGCCTCTCTTTCTTCTGGGACTAAAAAATTAAAATTAGTTAAATAAAATATATCGTTAGGGGTAGAAAAAAGTATAGCTCGATTGTCTTTGAGATTGCTTTGTAAGTTATCCAGCCTAGACTTGGAAAAATTAGTTGATTTTTTACTCATTATTTTGAAGTGTTTCTAGAGGAACTAGAGTTCTAATAACGGAGGCTACTTTGCCCTCATCATTTTCGTAACCAACTACCAGCACCTGTAGGTCTTCGATGAACTCACTACCTTTAGAGACAACGCCATCATGATCTTGATATTGAGTTTTTTTATTAAGATCAAAGCTTATTTCTTCATTCTGGCGTGATAATAGAGTCAGCTCACTATTGGTTTGATCAATAATTGTACCCAGTATGACTATATGATTTTGTGGCCGAAGAGTTGTCGAAGAAACTAGAATGCGCTTGGGTGTAAAAGTATCATCAATGATTAATCCCATAACCACCAGCCAGTCATCAACCGCTACGTCGTCAATAGAGATTTCTTTATTAGCTTTGAGTAAAGTTACTTGGTCGCTAAAGGAAATGATTTCTGTACCTTTGCTATTAGTTAAAGTTAAATTCTCTTTGGTGACTCTTTCGACCTGGCCAATAAAACCACGTTTTTGTTGAGAAAGTTCTCCAAGTATTTTTTTAACATTAGGATTATCAGCTGCATTTTGCAGATATCTTTTCATATTCTCTATTTTTTTATCCTCGTCAAGAATAGAAGAACTAGAATCAGTTGCTTCTTGAGCAGTAACTGGAGTGACTAAAAATAGTAGTAACAAGCTAAGTGTAAAGAGTAATGTTTTTTTTATTTTTTTATTCATCGTTGTTAGTCTTCGCTTTTTATTCATCGTTGTTAGTCTTCGCTGATTCTGAGGCCGACTCTTCTAGATTATCTTCTTCTACTAATGGCTTTGTGGTATAGATCACAGTTCTTTCTATAACTACAGTCTGACCATCTTCATCTAAAGCATGAACCTCGATAATATTACTTCCTAATTCTAGCTCTCCTTTAACTGAAAAGTGGCCAGCCTCGTCTGAGGTAATAATGTTTTCATTGTCGTTGATAAAAACTACTATATAGGATTCGGGCTTAGTAGTACCAGTGATAGTGATAGCTGGTTCATTGACCACAATTTCATCTTCTGGGCTATGAAGGGCAAGAATACCGTTTTCAATCACTTCTAAATCAGGAGAGGGGCTGACATTAAGTTCTTCTATGGATTGACTGGTGGTAGATAAAGAGTCTTGAGCCGTATAAACACCATAAACAATTATTAGGCCAAAAACCAATCCAACTAGTACTGAGATGATCATTTCTTTTTTCATCAGAGTATCCTATTATACCTTACATATGATTATCACCTACCATGGACATTCAAGTTTTAAGTTAAAGGGCAAAGATGGGACTGTGATCACAGATCCATATCACTCCTACGTGGGTTTTGAGTTTCCAACTGTTAGTGCAGATATTGTGACTGTCTCACACGATCATCAGGATCATAATCAAGTGAGTTTAGTGAGTGGTACTGCACGCAGAAAAAATCCTTTTATTATTGATACCCCAGGAGAATATGAGGTAGGTGGGATTTCAGTTTTTGGAGTTGAAACTTACCATGATCAAAGTAATGGAGCTAAACGCGGACTAAACACAGTTTTTACTATTTTCTTTGATGAAATGAGGATCTGCCATTTGGGAGATTTAGGTCATGAGTTAACCTTAGAGCAAATGACTCAGATTGGGAGGGTTGATATTTTATTTTGTCCAGTTGGGGGAGTATTTACCATCGGTCCTAAAATTGCTGTCAAAGTAATCAAAGCCCTAGAACCAAGTATTGTTATTCCGATGCATTTTAAAACTACATCTCATGATGAAAAGATTTTTGGCGAGCTTGCAACTGTTGATGAATTTCTTAAAGAGTATGGAGTTGAAGTGCAAACAGAAGAAAAGCTGAACATTGATAGAAATAGATTGCCTGAAGAAACAGAGATAGTGGTATTAAGGCGAGGATAGTCCATATGGCTGACCAACGGGTTCCACCCCATGATAGTGATGCTGAAGAATCAGTTTTAAGTTCTATTTTAATTGATCCTGAGGCAATTATTAGAGTGGGAGAGTTGCTTAGACCAAAGAGTTTTTATAACTTATCGCATCAGATTATTTACGAAGCGATGGAGACTTTATATGAAAATCGTCAACCCATTGATGCAGTGACTCTTTCCAATCAGTTGAAAAAGATGAAGAAGCTCAAGCATGCTGGTGGAGCAGCGAGGATTGCTGAGCTATCTAATCTAGTTTCTACAGCTGCTAATGTAGTTAATTATGCTAAGTTAATTGTTGAGGCTTTTGTGAAGCGATGTATTATTTCTATGTCTGGAGAACTGGCTGAAAAAGCTTTTGACCCAAGTATTGAAATGACAGATTTGATGGACATGGCCGAGCAAAAAGTTTTTAAAGTTTCCCAGACTAGAGGTGATAAATCATTTAGCCTGTTAAAAGATACATTGGTGGAAAGTTTTGAAAGGTTAGATGAGCTACAACGATCAGGCGATGAATTGCGTGGTTTGCCAACTGGATTTGTTGATTTAGATAGAATTTTAGCTGGTCTGCAGCGGTCTAATTTGATTATTTTAGCAGCACGACCCGGGATGGGAAAAACTGCTTTGGCTTTAAACATTGCGCAGTATGTATCAGTTAGTGCGGGTAAGAAAGTTGGCTTTTTTTCTTTAGAAATGAGCAAAGAAGAGCTGGTGGATAGGTTGCTTGTATCTCAGGCTGATATTGACGCCTGGCGGTTAAAAACTGGTCGGTTGGATCAGCAAGACTTTTTAAAACTTTCAGACGCAATGGGGGTTTTGGCCGATGCACCTTTATTTGTGGATGATACGCCCGGCATGTCAATTTATGAGATGAGAACAAAAGCCAGGCGTTTGGCAGCAGAACAAAATATTGATTTAATTGTGGTGGATTATCTGCAGTTGGCACATGGCCGAATAAGAGACAATCGGGTTCAAGAAGTCGGAGAGATATCACAGGGTTTGAAGAATCTTGCGCGTGAGCTTAAGATACCAGTTTTAGCTGTATCTCAATTAAATCGAGCAGTAGAAAGCAGGGGTGAGAAGGTACCGCAACTGTCAGACTTGAGGGAGTCCGGCTGTTTAACTGGAGAAACAAGAGTCTATTTGCCTGATTCTGGTGGATATGTACAAATTAAAGAATTAGTGGGTAAGAAAAATTTTAAAATTTTTTCTTTAAATACTCAAACTTATAAACTTGAGTCAGCTTTGGTGTCAAAAGCATTTCCTACTGGTATTAAACAAGTTTTTAAATTGACTACTCAGCTAGGGCGAAGCATTCGTGCTACTGACAATCATAAGTTTTTTACTATTAATGGTTGGAAAAGATTGGATGAATTAAAAGAGGGAGAGCACTTAGCTTTACCTAGAAAGTTAAGTGATGTAGCTAAGCAAACTATGCCAGATGCAGAACTTGCATTATTAGCTCATCTAATTGGAGATGGTTGCACTATACCTAGCCATGCTATTCAATACACGACCAATCAACTGGAATTGGCAGAAATAGTTAAAAAATTAATGAAAGTTTGGGGTTTGAGGTCGTATCAAAAGTTTGTCCCTGAGATTATTTTTCAGCAACCTAATAAATCAATTGCATTGTTTTTACGTCATTTATGGGTGACTGATGGTTGCATTAATTTTTCTAAAATAAAGGATTCGAAATATCCTCATGTTTATTATGCTTCAAGCAGTCAGAGATTGGCTAAAGATGTGCAGTCTTTATTGCTGAGATTGAAAATAAATGCTCGCGTTAGATTAGTCTCTCAGCGTGGGAAAGGCAGAGATCAGTATCATGTAATCATTGCCGGACATGAATCATTAAAAGGATTTACAGATAGAGTAGGAACTGTGGGAGAGCATCATTTGCATCAATTAGGTGAAATTAAGGATTATCTTAAGAATCATCTATCTAATACTAATCGAGATGTAGTTCCAAAAGATATTTGGCGAGATTTAGCAGTCCCAGCCATGAGAAAGCTAGAGATTACTACTAGAGAGATGCAAAAAAAATTAGGTATGTCATATTGTGGGACAAGTTTATATAAGTGTAATTTAAGTCGTAGTCGAGCTAATAGGGTAGCCGATGTAGTTAAATCTAAAGAAATTAAAAAATTAGCGATTAGTGATATCTATTGGGATAAAATTTCATCAATTAAGCCCGATGGAAGAGAAAAAGTTTATGATTTAACAGTCCCTAAATTGAACAATTTTGTAGCTGAGGATATTATTGTTCATAACAGCATTGAACAAGATAGCGACGTAGTGGCGTTTTTGTACCGCCAAGACGATGACGCTCGTGAGTCAATGAAGCTCAAGATAGCTAAGCATCGCAATGGGCCTTTGGGTACAATTGATCTCTTTTTTAGAGGTGACAGAATTAAGTTTTTTGACATGGAGTCTAAGCCAGCAACCGGTATTTAGGCTGGTACCTGGCCAAAAAGTAAATACAATAATCCTACTGAGAGAAAAATAAACATCAGGAAGAACCCTAGGGTAGACCTAAGATTTTTAAATGCTTTTTCTGGGTGGGGAGAGTCAGTTTTAATAATAATAATTATAGCAATGGCAAACCAGATTGAGGCTTTAATTATTAGCCACCAAATGTTGGTAATATCAAAGGCAGATTGAACAATGACCTGAATAGATGGCATGATTATATAATTAATAATGCCGGATTTAGGATATAATATCAAGTAGAAACTTAAAAAATTTAAAAGCCGTGGTGGCGGAATTGGTAGACGCGTAGGTCTCAAAAACCTATGGGGGCAACCTCATGAGAGTTCGATTCTCTCCCACGGCACATCGCTTTTTGTGAGTGCCAAATTTTATCTCAACAGCCAAATTAATCCCACAGCAATTACTTGCGGTGTTAGTCCCAATACTTTATTAGTTACTGAATGATGAAACCATCCATGAAACTTATTAAGTGGTTTTAAGAAAAAAGGCTCCCATTTTAAGAAATTGCGAGGAGCCTCAAGAAAGTCTGGGATTAAGCTGATGAAAGCTCCTATCCAGATATGATATTGAATTTCATTTGCTCCTGCCTGCCAGAAAAAATAGATTGCCGTGATGGACACAGCTAAGTCAACTATTTCCAATAAAAAAGCAGTTTTTATTTTACGTTTGCCATTACTCAGACCAGTGCCTACGTCCCAATGAGGGATCCAATCTTCTAAATAATGGGTAGCTAAAGTGAGGGGGATGTATAGTGCTGGATGAGGTAGCTTGCTAGCAATAAAAGCTCCGGTTAAAGTATGAGATATCGATAACATAAGAGTATAGTATACAATAAACAATATGTATCCAACTCTGTTTCAACTTGGTCCAATGATGATTAGCACAAAGAGTATTTTTATTGCTTTGGCATTTTTAACTTCTGCTTTTGTGTTTTGGCGCAAAACTCGTGAAGAGCATTATCATCAAGATCAAGCCTTTGACGCATTTTTATTAGCGAGTATAGCTGGATTAATAATGGGTAGAATTGGTTTTGTGCTATTTCATTTATCTGAATTAGGAAATAATCTGTGGTTTTGGATTGACGTAGTCGGTCATCCAGGGAGCTCGGTTTTTATTGGTTTACTAAGTGCTTCATTATACTTATATCGTTACGCCGATAAGCAAAAATGGGATAAGTTTGAAGTGCTAGATTTTTGGTTTTTAGCTGTGTCTGCCGGCATGGTCCTAAAACAAATAGGTGACTTTTTTGCGGGGGTTAGTTTTGGCTATCAAACTAATTTGCCATGGGGAATGGTTTTCCCTGGGGTATTTGATAAATATCATCCAGCGCAGATTTATTCGGCCTTATTCTTTTTGGCTCTTTATAGTTATTTATATTGGGCTGAGTATAATTATCGCACTTTTTTTTGGTATCGCTCTGGTAAGAAAACAGCTCAGACTGGATTTTTAAGCTGTATTTTTATGATAACACTTGGTGGGTTTATGACTTTAATGCAACTAGTTAAGCCACCTCAATTAGTTTGGGGAGGAATCAATTTTGATTTAGTGCTTTATTTAGTTATGTTTGTGCTGGGCGGGATTTTGCTTTATTTGAAATCAGGGCGTTCTTTTAAATTTTTGAAGAAAAATAATTAATAATGTTTTGGTTAGTATTTTTATCAACTTTTTTTATAGACCAACTAACCAAGTTGTTGGCGGGGTCTTATTTTGAGGTAGTTATTAATCAGGGGATTTCTTTTAGTTGGTTTAGTCGGGTGCCGGTTATCATAATAAATTTCGTATTATTAGTGAGCGCATTGGTTTTATTTTTTGTTTTAAAAAAAGAGTGGCAGCGCCATCTGGTTCTGAGTGGTTTATTTTGGGCTGGCGTAGTTTCAAATTTAGTTGATAGGATTTTATTGGGTGGAGTAACTGACTGGCTACCCATGCCTTTTTTTGAGATAACAAATAATTTAGCAGATATAGTAATAGGCGTGGCATTATTAGGAATATTAATTAAAGAAATTAAAGCGCATTATGGACATCAGCATAATTCATGAAGACCAAGATATTTGGATAATTAATAAGCCAGCCGGACTTGTGGTAAATCAGGCTAAAACAGTATCTGAGCCAACACTGCAGGATTGGCTAAAAGAAAAGTTAGCTGATGAGAAAGCAGTGGCGTCAAATGAGTTGGTTCCTGGTGATTTTGATGATAGTTTTGGCACACCGGAGGAAATTTTTACACAGAGATTAGGACTCGTGCATCGGCTTGATAAAAATACGAGCGGGGTATTGATTTTGGCTAAAAACCCTGGAGCTTTAGTGAATTTGCTAGCTCAGTTTAAAAAAAGACAAATAGAAAAAAAATATGTTTGTCTTACTCATGGCAAGTTTAGGGTGCCAGCTGGTACTATTAATGCACCACTAGGTAGGATGAGTGCGGACCGGCAGAAGTTTGCGGTGGTGTCATCGGGGAGACCAGCAGTGACAAGGTATGAAGTGCAAGAGTTTTATTCTGGTTTTAGTGATCAAGGAAAAGAGCAATTGAAAAAATCTGGTAAAAAGATTTCTCTTTATCAGGGTTTTTCGTTAGTTTACTGTTGGCCTAAGACTGGCCGGACTCATCAAATTCGGGTTCATATGAAGCACTGGAAACACCCGTTGGTAGGAGATGGCAAGTATGTTGGTAAGAGGCGGGCTAAGCTAGATGCGTTGTGGTGTCCACGACAGTTTTTGCATGCAGCAGAAATAAAGTTTACTCACCCCAGGAGTGGAGAAGAGGCAAGTTTTAAGGTTGAGCTGAGCCAGGATTTGAAGGAAGTATTAAAATTTTTGCAACCATGATTAAATTTCTTCCCCTTACCTGGCAACAGTTCCATAAGGATGTGTTCGAATTAGCTAAAAAAGTAGGTAAAAGCGGGCAAAAATTTGATCGGATTGTGTGTATTGATCGCGGTGGGGCAGTGGTGGCCAGATTTTTGGCAGGTTAGTACTGATAAATGGGTGGTATTTCCTTATGAAGTGAGAGAAACAATTAATGATGTGAGTAAGATTTTACAAAAGCAGGGGAAAACAAGCGCAGAGATTAAAAAACAAATTTTAGAGTTTGGGTTTAGCGACGAGCAGGTGAGCTATTTTTTTAAAGTTGAGTAAATGATTGTTAGCTATAAATTTCTGTAATTGCATTTTGCCAAGGGCAAATTAAAATATTTTGGTCGGTTTTTCTTTTATATGCT
>JAHJBU010000117.1 GCA_018813375.1 Patescibacteria group bacterium | reverse complement strand
TTAAAAAATAATAAATTAATTTCATCCACCCTCCCAATGCCATTATCCCTATTAAAGTTTTGATCCCTATTAAAGTTTTGATCTCTATTAAAGTTTTGATCCCTATTAAAGTTTTGATCCCTATTAAAGTTTTAGGACCAAGCATTGTTTTTATGCTTCTGTCTCACATCCTCTGCTTTACATCCTCTGCTTTACATCCTCTGCTTTTATACTTTTATCATTGTCGGAAATAAAGATAAAACTATCTTGCCGCAAAAAAAATAACTATAATAATTATAATTATATGTATTATAGTGGTATGTTAATACCCTTGAAACGTTTAAAACGCCATTTTAAGCCTCATTTTTTACCCGTTTTTATCTTTTTATAACATTTATAGCTTTTGTGCATAACATTACAATTATATTATAATACCACAATTTGCCTGTGCATAACTGTCATTATAAGATATTGTCATTTTTATATTATTTTAACAATCTCATTTTATCCTTTATTTATAGGAGTATTAACTTATATTTTAATTACAACAATCACTTGACATGTTATATTATATTTGCTATAATTAAAACATAAGTCAATACTACTTCAATGGCTTATACCATTATAGCGGTATTGACAACATTTTAACAATATTGTGTGGATCAGTTGATATAATAATAATAAAAGCAACTGATCCACACAAAAAAATTTTATGTATTTTTATAAAAAAAGCTACTATCTAAGACAATTGCAAAAACAACAACAACAAAAAGAAGCATTTAGCAAAGGATTACTCTATGCACTTATTGGAATTTATTTTTTATTATTTATCAATTTTTATTTTTTACATTAGATTCCGCTTGTAATATTTTATACTTTTATAGAATTTACAAGCGAAATAACAAAAAACTATGACATTTTTAACGAATGATTTTACGATTAAAGATTTTGATTCTAATAATTTTAATCGCTATGAATTTACAAAGCAAAAGTTAGACCCGAAAGATTATGACCGACCAAAAAACGAGAGCAGTAAAGAATTTCAAAAGTGGGCGAAAAATAATCTTGATTTTAGCGAATTGTATGAAGTTCCGATGATGAACGCATTGCGATATTATCCCAATTTCGTAAGTTTTGACGAATTAGAGTGCCAAAACACAAGCGGAAATACAACATTGCTTTATGACAAAGAATTAGAATGCTGGGCAGTTGGAATAACTGGTGGCGGGATAAATTTAGGTCCTCATCTATTAGATACATTTATCAAATTGAACAAAGGCATCCCGATTGAATTAGCTGAAAACATAGAGGCAAACTGTCGCGCCTATGTAAATGAAAAACAGCACGCTAATAATTGCAAAATTTTAGCCGAAGCGTATGAAGAGGAGGCAAAAAGATTAAAAAATAAAGCCAAAGCACTGAGATAAATTTTTATTAGATAGCATAAAATATTTTATGCTATTTAGATAAAAATTTATTTAATTAGATCCCGCTTGTAATATTTTATACTTTTATAGAATTTACAAGCGGGATAACGAAAACTATGAAAAAAGAGTTTGCAATCAATTATCAAAAACAATGGAGTGATGACGGCACTGTTTATGATCAAACTATAAACATAACCACTGAAACATTTAACAAACTACTTGATATTTTACAAGCAGAAAATACAATGATTAAAATTAGGCACAAAGAGCAAAATTTTATTGATGGCGATAATTGTATGAAAAATTTATATTTAAAAACACCATTATCTTATAGTGAGAACAAAATTTATGTTTATATGAATTTAACACAAAGAGATTTTTTTAATAAATTTTTGAAGTTAAAATTAAAAGATAGGAATACTTGCTTTTGTATAATTGATTAAAATTTATTTAATTAGATTCTGCTTGTAATATTTTATATTTTTATAGAATTTACAAGCGGGATACAAAAAAACTATGTTTTACAATAAACACAATTTGAATTTAAAAAATTTTACAAATGCAAGCAAATTAGAATTAAACGGAATTTTAATTGAGCCGAATGC
>JAHJBU010000055.1 GCA_018813375.1 Patescibacteria group bacterium | reverse complement strand
ACCATGGGTCAAGTAATTAATTTAATCTTAGGAAGACCAAAGCTAGCTCTTGCCAATTTAGCTGTATAATTAATTAGCACAAAGCGTAAATTATTATCACAAGCAATTTTTTTCTTATAATAAATTGAGTCAAATCCTCTAGACTTTAGCTGAAACGCAATTCTCGCTGATTTATCTGTTATTCCTGCTTTGTTTAGATCAAATGATGTTTTTCCTGGAGAGATTGAAACATAACGATATAATGGTGAAGTAACTGCTGTTCTGGTAGCGCCACTTCTTTTTGGAACGTTAAAAAACACCAGTCTTTCCTGAAAAAATTCGACAAATTTTCCTTCGGCAACTGAAAACTTGTTATTACATGATTCACAGACAATACCATCTGGCATGACATATTCATAGTTTTGATGAATTGTTAAATAAGCAGGGATAATATGATATTTTGTTGTTCTTTGAACTGGATTAAGACACCAAAGGCATTTGCGATTATCTTGTTTGACATAGACTTCAAAATTCATAATTGCATTAAAGATGCTGTTGTTAGCCATACACTACTTAGTCAGATAGTCATACCGTGTACTAATTTTATGACGTCCCATGTTGTCTATTTCCATATAAATAGCACCATCAGCCCTAGTCGTCAAAACATGCCGTTTACCATTAGTAAAATTCATACCTTGCGAAACTCTGGTGTACTTTTCAGTAACGCTTGTTTCTGATGTGCTTTTATCAGAAACAATGACGAGTTTTGGTCTACATACCTCAAATACTTCTTCACAATAGCCACTCTCACGACCATGGTGTGAAGCGACAAAAATGTCAACTGACTGTAAATTTTCCACAAATGCATCGTTATTTAGATGTTCTAACCATCCTGGTCTTTCTAAGTCACCAGGAAACAAGATTGTCCATCCCTGATATTTTACGAAAACAGCTTGGCTAAGATTATTTAAGTTGAAATGAACACCTTCATCGTGAGAAAACATGGCAAATTGCACACCACCCCAGTCATATGAGGGGTCATCAAGTGATGGAACCGGGACATTATATTCTTGAGCAAAATTCAAAAATTCCTGCAGCCTTTGAGGTAACGATCCGCCGTAGTGGTTAAGTAGGTAGTCGTGAGAAACTGTTGGAGTTGATAATATATGTGGTTTTATTTTTTTCAAATCATCCAAGTCCTCAATGTGATCGTTATCATGGTGTGACAAGATTAGACATTTAACTCTCTCTACATTCCATCGATTTTTAAGATACTCGGATGGTGAAAAAAACTGATTTCTACCAGCGTCAAACAGAAATACATCTTCTGCCTGATTCGGCAGTCTAAGAACGTGACTACTGCCATGTTCAACATCAAATGTAACTGACTTAAATACTGACATAATTTTCCTTCTACATATTCCTCAATTTAATAAGTGCTTGTTTATAAACTTGATTATTCTTAATCCGCCGATAATACTCGCGTCTGTAGAAAAGAAATTCCACTATTAAGACTGTTGAAATAGCAATTAATAGTTTGTTTTCAAAAATAGGCGCTGGTGGTTGAATGCTCGTAATTACGGCTGAATAAATTGTGGTTGGGATGAGAGATCTATAAAAAGCTTCCTTAGACTCAAGTATGTCTCGGCCATCAATGAAACCTGATTCCAACAAAACATTACTGCAATAGTCATACAGCTCTAGCTCGTCGATTTTTGCATTCTTTTGGGCTAGGCCTGTACGTACCAATTCTTGTTTTATTTGGCTCTTTAGTTCTTGAGAACTACCTCGAACTTGTACTAAAAAGATTGATCGCATTGTAGCAATTGTCCTATCAATTGGCTTAGATAGTGTGGTTGGAATCCACCATATTTTCTGCAATATCCAGCTACTAATAGCATGAAATATGTGGCCGATAATGTACCCTACTACTACGCCAATTGTAGTTAAAACAATAGCCTGTTCAGGCAGCACGATACCAAACACCCAAACAGTTAGTATCAGCACAAAAATACCTGGGATTACATGACCAATGACGTCATAGAGAGTAAAAGAAAGTTTTGTATCAAACATAGTTAATTTTTTCTATCTCTTGGTGGGATAGGATCATTTCCATAGCTATCTTTATCCCGAATCCTGCCATCTGGACGATGAATTACTACTTCAGAACGCTGATTTATGGCGATGTTGCGCGCGGTATTTATCGCCTCATTTTGAGTTTGGTGGGTAGAAGTTACTCTATTATTTCCAGCTCCTCTGACCGCCCAACCTCCGTTACGAGGAACTACATGTTGATTATTTTTAGACATTTTTGCCTTTCTAGCCTGGGAGAGATTCTTACGCTTGAATCGCGATTGAGTCTATGGGAAGATTGAAATGTTCAAATTTAAGAGCGGGAAGAGCAATCTTTCCGCTTTTTTCTTCCAGCACCCATGTGCTTGTATTAGTGATTGCAATCCACTATACTAAAAAAAGTAGGCGGGCACAAGTAGACAGTTTTTATGAAGTTTTCCACATTAACCAATAAACAACAAGAAGTGCTAGAAATTGTGATGTCTTACCTCGGCACGAGTGGTGAATCACCCTCACTGAGGGACATACAAAAACAGGCACAATCTGTATCTTCTATGCGAGGAATTACACTCCAACTTGATGCATTGGAGGAGGCGGGATTTATTAGACGCGACCCAAAAACCAGAGCAATCACTCTTTCAGACTCATTAGCCAATCCCAATAATGAATTTATTGAAATACCACTACTTCTTGGGAGTGTTCCCGCCGGAACACCATCAATGTTTGAAGAATTTATTGATCGACATATTCCTGTAAAACTCTCAGCAACCAAAGGACTTAGAAATGTTTATGCCATTAAAGTTAGAGGTGACAGCATGAATGAGGCAAATATTATTGAAGGTGATCATGCCATAGTTACTCCATCTCCAGTAGCTAATAACGGTGATATTGTTTTAGCTCTGGTTGACAACGAATTAACAATCAAGAAATTTAGATTGGTTAATGACTACCCGATACTTTTCCCAGAAAGTGATAATAAATCTCACAAACCAATAGCTGGCAATTTTTCAGTTCGAGGTAAGCTAATCAATATAATTAAACCAGAACTCATTCAGCTTTACCAAAAGTCAAAATTATTGACAACTGAAATGAGCATCTTTTAGATACTATACGGATATTGATGCTAAAGCTTCAATTAAAATTTACTAAATTTTTCTATCTTATTAGAAGATTTGAAAATTAAACAAGACACCCCTTTTTATAGTGTCCGATTTGTCCCATTTCTTGTACAATTACCTCTGAAAGGTGCAAGTGGCTATGGGACACACTGGTTCCAGACCCACATGCTCCGCACTTTTCAGTTTTAAAGCCTAGATAAAAAAGCCTAACTTAGATAGTATATAGTGATGAAAAATAAGTCGTATCACGATTTATCAATCCCAGCTGTTCTCGAGTCTCTAGACACATCGACGGAAGGTCTTTCTAGTGTAAAAGCTAGTT
>JAHJBU010000054.1 GCA_018813375.1 Patescibacteria group bacterium | reverse complement strand
CGATCTACTTTAATCATAGTTATATTTGCAAATATTATGCAAAAATTAAACTTGACCCAAAACTATATAGAAAATACAAATGCAGAAATAATCTCTTATCAATTTTTATTCATGAATAATTTGCAAGATTGTAGGGTCAAAACCCTTGAATATTCTTTTTTTATCCCGAATTGTCAGAATTATCAAGAGGGTACTTACCTTGAGGTGATTGGCAGACAACCATATGTGTCTGATAAAGAATTTTTTCAGTTAAAAAGGCTGGAGGTTCAAGCAGTTGAGGTGATTGAACCAGGTCTTAATTCGGGAAAGTATTGGTGTCGAAAACTTGTTCTTTTTAGCTACGCGGTAAAACGATCATTACTTGAGAAAATTATCCCCTTTTTACCATTTACTCATGCTAGTCTAGTGTCGGGGATGGTTTTTGGGGGAACGGCCAGCTTAACTCAAGAGCTTCAAGATTCTTTTAGGATTACTGGTTTGACTCATGTAGTTTCTGCCTCTGGATACAATGTATCAGTAGTAGCAAGTTTAATTTTAGTGATTCTATCAAAAATATTTCCACGCCAAGTAGCAGGTGTATTGGCAATTATGATGATTTGGTTTTATGCAATTATGGCAGAGTTAGTCCCGCCGGTGGTGCGAGCGGCAATAATGATTACATTAAATTTATTTGCTTCACAGGTCTTTTTTAAACAAAATCCTGTCTTAAAATCTTTGTTTTTATCTGTATTGCTAATGTTGTTTTTTCAGCCATTTTACTTGTTTAGTTTGTCATTTTGGCTGTCAACGTTGGCTACCTTGGGGATAATCCTGGTTTTACCTTTATTAGAGAGCTCTCAAGGATTGTTTTCACGGCTTTTCACAGGACAAATTCAAGTTGTAAAAAATAATAAACAACCAAATATTTTTACGGAATCTTTATTAGTGACCACTGCAGCTCAAAGTCTTACTTTACCTCTGGTAGCAATGATCTTTGGTGAGGTAAGTTGGCTGAGTTTTATCACTAATACTGTCCTGCTGTGGCTCACACCTTTAATTACTTTATTGGGGCTTGGGTTAATGATTTTAGGGGCAATGATGTCAGCTGTGCCAGGACTTTGGTCTCAAGTGGCGCCAGTTTTATCAGTTGCAGTATGGTTACCCTCAGAGATGTTTCTTTCTGGGGTGCAGTGGTTTGGCCACCTCGAGTGGGGGTTAATTAAACTATCTTTACCTTGGTGGGCAGCCGGAGTGTGGTGGGGCATATTAGGGCTAATTATTTTAAGGAAAAATTATGCCAGAAAGGTTGACCTTAAGCATGTCGCGCGTCATATTGATTAGCCTAGTAGGCATGATGATTTTAATCAGCCAGATTTTGCGGTTTTGGCCAGATGAGTATGCACATTTAGTGTTTTGTGATGTTGGCCAGGGTGATGCAATTTTGGTTACTTCTGGATACAATCAGATTTTAATTGATGGCGGGCGGGGAACACAAGTTTTGTCATGTTTGGAAGAACATATACCATTTTGGGATCGTAACCTAGAAATGATTGTAGTAACTCATGCGGATGCAGATCACACCGGTGGCTTAGATGATGTGCTAAATCATTATAATGTTTTAGAGGTTATCTCTACCGCGTTTGATAAAGATACAGATGACTTTGCACAGCTCAAACAAGCTATAGCGGTGGAGTTATCTCAGGGGGTAAAGTTAAAAAAGCCGTTTTTGGGCGCACAGACACGTTTTAGCCAGGGCCAAACTCAAAAAAAATGGTCAAAACAGCACTTACGGCCAATAATAACACTTACAGTTCTTTCACCTCAAGTAAGTCAAGAAGAAAATACTGTGGAAAACTTACAAAAATCCGAAAGCTCATTATCGGCTGTTGAACGTTTTTTTAACTTAGAATCAGCAGCTGATATAAACTATAATGACTTATCCATCGTACTCTTTTTGCAGATTGGTCAAATCAAAATTTTATTGACGGGTGATCTTGAGGTGGATGGTGAATTGGCATTGATGGAGAGCAATTTGTTACAGGATATAGACATCTTAAAAGTAGGACATCATGGGGCAAAAACTAGCACTAGTGATGAGTTTTTAACAATAGTTAAACCCGAAACTTCGGTTATTAGCGTAGGTAAAACAAATAGCTATGGTCATCCATCACTTGATGTAATTAATAGTTTGATGCAGTTTGGTAGTAAAGTGCTACGCACAGATGAAATTGGGACGATTGAGCTGGTGAGTGATGGTGAAAAATATTGGATGAAGGGTGATAGGTGAGCGTAAATTTTTTATTAATCCCAAATAACTCTATTGGTTTGGAATAGATGGTTGGGCAATGTTGAGATTTTGATTTTTGCGTTTGCTAATAAATTTTTCTATAATTTAATAACTATATCAAAGTTATATGATAAAAGCTTAGTGAAGATAACCCGAAGTTAGTTTGTGTAATTTTGCATTTTTGAGTATAAAATGACTTGAGATGACGGTGGGTTTGGGGATGGAGAGGGTTTGAGATAATGAGTAAAAAAAGTGTTCGCAAATTTGTATTTGACGAATAAGCAAACGTCCTATATTATTAGCAAGTTATTAGTGAGTTTGTATGTTTTAATAAATGTGATAAAATAAAGCAAATAAAGTTATTGCTCAATATTGTGAAAAAACTCAATTTACAAATAGTACGATCTACGTTCAGAGAAAAGGGGCTTAAACTGTTTGGAGCCAAAGAGTTGTTGTGGTTTTTTGAGGCGACGCAACGTTCGGCTGAGCTTTTTTTACACCGTAATTTAAAAAAGGGTTTTTTAACTCAGGTAAAAAAAGATTTATATTTTTTTTCTGATTATCAACCTCATGCTTTTTTAGTTGCCAACCAGGCGTATCAACCATCGTACGTTTCGTTAGAAACAGCATTGTCTTATCACCAGATGATTCCAGAAACAGTCTATACTATTACTAGTGTCACTTCACAATCAACTCAAGAGTTTAGCGCCGGTCATTTGCATTTGCAGTACCACAAAATAAAAATTGTTGCTTTTACTGGCTATACTCTAAGACAATTACATGAAGATACGGCTTTAGTAGCAGAACCAGCTAAAGCTTTGGCGGATTATCTATATTTTGTTAGTATGGGGCGAAAAATTTTAAATGATCGGCTTGATTTTAGTAAAGTAAAACTGGCGGAAGTAAATAGCTATGTACGGCTTTTTAATTATAAACCATTAAATAATTTATTCTCACTACTATGATTATTTATTCCAAATTACAGGCACTGGCAATTAAATCTCAGACTAATGATGAAAATGTGATCAGGGAGTACTTGCAACATGAGTTTTTGCAACGTTTATATGCTGAGAAAAAATCAGATGAGCTTTTTTTTAAAGGCGGGACTGCATTACGAATTATTTATCACTCACCACGTTATTCAGAAGATCTAGATTTTTCTGTGGAGAGGATGAAGATCCCAGCTATAGAAAATTTAATGATTGAGACGCTAGATTCACTGCAGGAGTTAAATCTTAAAACTGAGATTAAAACCTCAAAAAAAACTTCTGGTGGATATTTAGGTATTTTTGTTTTTGAGCTTTATAATAAAAAAATTGAGATTAAGGTTGAGGTTTCACAACGCAATGATCATCAGAATGTCGGCAAGCCAGAGCTAATTGAGAATCCTTATATTATTAGTTATATCTTGATGGGATTAAAGCAAGAAATTTTAGTTTCTGGCAAGTTGTCTGCGCTATTAGATCGGGCTAAGTCACGAGATTGGTATGATTTGTATTTTATGCTGCGAGCCCAAATGTTGACTGCTGGGCATAAACAGTTGCTGTCGCAGATAAAAAACAAGCTTGCGCAAGTGAAGAGAAATTTTTATCCAGATCTAGTAATATTTTTACCTAAATCTCATCATCCGATTATTAAAGATTTCAAAGAAGTTTTATTAAGAGAGCTGACGCGGTTTGGGGATTAAGGATCGGGGATCAGGGACTAGGGATTAAGGATGCTATACTCTATACTAGAGGAGTATATGCAAATTAAAGACCAATTACAGACTTATCTACAAAAAGCTCTAATTAAGTTAGGGCTACCGGAAACAGATATCAGTCTTGAACACCCGGCTGATTCTACTCACGGTGATTTTGCAACTAATGTGGCTATGGTGGTTTTTGTCCAGCTTAGCGATGAGCAAAAATCTTCTCAGGACGGATTTAAAAATCCTCGTGAATTGGCAGAAAAAATTGTAGCAAAAATTCAAATCCCTGCGGAATTAATTAGTGATATTAAAGTTGCCGGCTCAGGTTTTATTAACTTTACACTCTCTGAACACTTTTTACTTGAAGAGCTTGACAGGGTTTTGACAAAAAGTGCTCAACTATTACCCCAAATTAACTCGGGGAAAAATATCGTAGTAGAGTTTACTGACCCCAATCCATTTAAACAATTTCATATTGGCCATCTTTACAGCAATACTGTTGGAGAAAGCATCTGTCGGCTACTGGAAGCAACAGGGGCTCAGGTGCGTCGCGCTAATTATTTTGGTGATGTGGGGATGCACGTGGCCAAAAGTATCTGGGGTATGCGAGAAAAAATTTTTCATGAGCGAGAAGAGTCAATTGACCAAGCTTTAGAAAATTT
>JAHJBU010000053.1 GCA_018813375.1 Patescibacteria group bacterium | reverse complement strand
TAAGTAAGAGAGTATTATATATGCTAAACTAAAATAATGCAACAACCCCTTGCTCTTCAACCCCTCCAACCCGTCTCAAATCAACCACTACAACCCACTCAACCAGTTGTTCCCATCAATCAACCAAGTCCTTTAGTAACTCCAACTCCAGATTTATTAGATCCACCAAAAAGTTGCAAATCAATTTCTCTGTTGTTGATTTTATTGGCATTCCTTGCTGGAATCATGTGGCTTGGCAATATGGCAATCTTACTAATTTTAAAATATAGTATTGCTTCTGCAAGCCATGGTTTAATATCAGCAGATTTTCTTTCTCTCATTCCTGGCTATGGTTGGTTCCCGATCATTTTTGCAATTGCCAGCGGCATATACCTTTTTTCTGCCTTTAAAGTAAAAGATGGCTCAAAAAAAAGTTGGCTTATCTCACTTGCAATAGTACTGATTGTGCCAATAGTTTTAACAATTATCATCAACGCCACGTTGCCCTTAATTTACAAAGCAAATTTTCAAATTACCAATGACACCCAAGAGGTAATAGCGGGTATAAATGGCATGGCATCAATCTTCAGCAGTATTTCGCTTGATTATTTAGTTGCAGTTATAATTCTTATTCTTTTGTTAATTTCGTATAAAAAATTCACACTACCAGCTACTCCACTTACAGCTGGAAAAAAAACTTTTTTAATTATCACTTGTGCGATCCTTATATTGCCTTCTAGCTTTCTTCTTATTCAAACATACATACAGTCAACAGATACAGATCATGGTCTCACTCAACTGTCTGAACAAACTGATATTCATATCTATAGACCAACTAGATTGCCCAATAACCGTGTTTATGCTACCAACTTTTACCTAAACAACTCTCCTAAACATAACCTAGCTGGCAGAACTGACTATATAAGAGTTGCATTTGATCATTCATTAAACGACATGCTTTATGCTAGAAATAGCCCTTCTTTAATTGTGATGAATCAGGTTGATGTTCCTACTGGTTTTAATTTTACAAATTATGTTGACTCTATTTTTCCTTCTAATACCGACACTAAACAAATAGCCATGCCTAACGCTATCAACAACCAGGCCACATTAATTATTACAAACTCAGAAACAGGCAATTTTCAAATTAAGACAGTTACCTTTGTGACTACTGACAATATTTTGATTTCACTAATGAGTCCTCAATCCAGCTTAGAAGATCTAATTACAATTGCCAATAGCTTGGAGTAATTATTTATAAAGTTTAAGTTTTAAAAATCTCTTGTCAAGTTGTAGACTCATGAAATTGCTATAAAGGGCTTTTGTTTGTTTCTCTGCCTGAGTTAAACATTTTCCTGATATAATAGAATTAATATTTAATAAAGTAAAGAGTCCACAATCATGAATAATTACAATAATAATAGGTCTGGTAGATCTCAGGGTGGGCGAAGATTTGAAGATAGAGGTCAAGGAAGATCTCGCTTTGGTTCACAAAATTCTGGTCGCAGTCAAATGCATGATGCAATCTGTTCAGATTGTGGCAATAACTGCCAAGTTCCTTTCATGCCTAGCTCTGGAAAACCAATTTATTGCAGCGACTGTTTTGAAAAAAGAAGAAATAGTGGTAGCAACACTAGAAGACCCAATACTTCAAGCAGAAGAAGTTTTTCAGCTCCAAATAGTCGACCTCAAGAAAATTTTGGCAAACAATTTGAAACTATCAATGCAAAATTAGATATAATTCTCAAGGCAATAGCTCCGCAACAAGAAGAAATCAAGGCTGAAGTTAAAAAAACAAAAAAGAAAAAGTCAAAAATCAAAAAAGTTGCAAAAACAGAATCAGTAAAAATTGAGACTAAAAAAATCCCTGAGGCAGAAATTGTCACTAAAACTGAAGTACTTCCTGAAACTCAAAAATCTCCTGAGTTAGAAGTCACACCTAATGCAGAAGTTGCCATCGAAACCGAAGTTATTCCTCAAGCAGAAGAAGTGCCTGAAACAGAAGAAAAATAAAGTCTCTAAAACGGTCTATAATCAGCTCCCCGCGTTGAACCAAGCTAGGACTTTAGTTTATAGTACGCTCTTCTAGCCTGGTCTTGTTGTTCTAGAAACCCATCAACAACTAATTTTTTTAACCTTCTCTGAACAGTTCTATCAGTACCTTTTACCATATCCCTAGCTTCAGCCAGCGAAATCTGCCCAAAATGTTTAACAAAAGAAAGAATAGAAATCTCTTCTTTAGATAACTTTACCCGTACTTCCCCCTCTTTTAAACTAATAACACTAAATTCTTCTGCCAAGGCTTCTGCCTCTATTACTACCCCGCCAACAAAATACTCCAACCAAGGAGTAAGGTCTGCCTTATTTCTTTGCGAGTAAGTTCTACCTAAGCTCAAAGCTTGGTAATATGCGAGTCTATCTTGAGCATAATAATTATCTAGCACTAAGACACCTTTGAAGTCGTAATGATTAAGTGATAATAATAGTTTAGTTAAAAGACGAGTTACTCGACCATTGCCGTCACTAAAAGGATGAATTGAGACAAATTCATAGTGAAGAATGCCTGCTAATAATACGGGGTGAAGTTCTTTGCCTTTATTTTTAATCCAAAAAAACAAATTGTCCAACAAACTTTTAACCTTACTAGGGTTTGGTCCTGTGTACTGAATAATGTCTTGATCACCAATTTCATCAATAATATAAATTTGACCAGGTCTAATTTGCCCAATTTTTTTAGCTGGTAATAATCGATCCACAACCATTGAGTGAAGTTTAAATGCATCTTGAGCTGACAGCTTTTTTTTTGTTTCTACCCGTTGCTCAAACCAATCTAAAGCTTTTTTGTAATTCTCAACTTCAATGACTGCTTGATCTATTGCGCGTATTTTTCTACCAATAATCACATCTTGGACTTGTTGGGGACTTAAAGGATTGCCCTCTATCGAAGTGGAGCTATGCACTGACTCAAGCATAGATCTATAGCGAAGGCTTATTTCCTGTTCAGGAATAATCCGACTAGTCTCAACCACTTGTTTAAATTTCTCAATTTGAGCAATCTGATTATTAAGCTGAGGGGTAATAATAAATTTAGGCGAATACATATTATGAGTATACCATAAATCACGACAGAATCACGACATAAATCGCGACATAACACTTTTCTTAGTGAACTTGTTACGGAACGGGTATGAGTCAAAACTATTGACAATCACCAAGGAAGATACTCAAGTATTTACTGAGCAATTGACTAGATTACTCTCAATACCAGTTCAGCAATACAAAATTGAAACTTAACCTTTTTTCCAAGTAACAAAAGCAAAAGGTATAGTAGCACCACTAATATATTTGTTAAAAAAAATAAAATTTTGTGATTTCTCTAAAAACTCATTTAAATCTGCAACCTCACCTCGTGCAAGTAAAAGACCATTTTTATTAAGAAGGTTGTGAACGATGGCAAGATTGGATTCATTAACTCCTAAGTCTTTATCGGTTGTATTCGGACCGGGATTCGCTACAACGATTAAATCAAACCTATTACTAGCATCACCTAAATAGCTAGCAAAATCCATATGATTAACAATAACGTCTACCCCAGGCATATCAGTAATTTTCATTTTATTAAGATAATCAATAACTTCTCTATCACCATCAACTAAAGTTAATGATTGAACTCCAGACTCATCACAACACGCTTTTAATCCTTGAAAAATACTCTGGCTTTCTACATAGCCAGGACCCAAAATTAAAATTTTTTGTATTTGTTGCAAATCAATCCTTTTTTCCATTAAATGATTAAAAAAAGACTCATAATATTTTTTCAATTCTGCTATATGCTCAGCTCTTGTTTCAAAATCTTCAGTAGAAGCTGGATCAGAACCAATGATTAATTGAGCATCTACAAATCTTTTTCTTAAAGGAGGTCGAGCATCGTGAAAAAATATTCTACTCATTCCCTCTCTTATTTTTGACCAGAGGTTTTCTTTTGCTTTAAGTTCGTCAGCTTTTTCATGTTCACACAAAATTTGATTTTCTAACATAATTTGTTTAATTATACTTCGAAGTCTGTACTATGCGCTCCCCCATGCTGGACTCGTTTCGGAACGAGTATAAATCAAAATTAGTGACTATTGCCAGAGAAGAGATTAGAGTACTTATTGATCAACTAGATATATCCAACAGAAAATAATTAAACTAATAAGCTAAATTTTCGAGACTGTACAAAGCCATTCTCGTAACTTTTGAAGTTTTTATGAAGGTGATATCCTCACTTCTTTCTACAGGGAATCCTAAATCCTCATAAAACTTTGTAGAACGCTCTAAATTCTTAACACCCAAGGTGATGATTGATATGTGTGGTTTCATAAGGAAATTATAACAGAAGTTAGAGTGTCCTATTCGGGGTATAAAAAAATCAAACCTTTCTACTTGAGTAAAATTTAGTTCGATTCCAACCTTCTAGGTTTTTTTGTTTCATATTAACTCAAAATGCTTAAGTATCTCTAAAATCCCATTCTCATCCACGCTTGGCCCTACAAATGATCTATCTTCTCCTTTAGTGGCTACTAAATCTTTTAGGTCTTGTTTAGCATTACCCATGACTGCTCCATAGCCACACATTTCAATAAACTGCCAATCGCTACCACTATCACCCACACCCAAAGTATCTTCTAAAGAAATTCCCGTGGCTTTGGATATTTCCATCGCACCCTGTTTTTTAGATATTCCTGGAGCAGTCACAATTCCAAATTGAAGTGGAAGAATAACTGGATGAACACCCCAACTCATGACTAACTCATCTTTAAAAGGCTCAAAGATTTTATTTAAATTTTCCCTATCAGCTTCATCAACTGCAATGGGCATAATTTTGGTAATTTGTGCTTGTTTGGCAGCTTCTACTAAAGAGTCTACTTGTTTAGGTTCAGCTTGAATCACATGATTGTGCTTCTGAGTAATGTCTACAGCTTGTGATTTTTGAATAACGTAATTATCTACAGTGTAAAACTCGGTATAAACTCCAGCATCTAAGAAAGCTTGAATAACTTTAACTGCACTTTCTGTAGGCACATTATTTTGAGTGACAATCTGATTATCTAAAGGATTAATAATCACTCCACCACCATCTGTGATATGAACATTATCTAAATCGGCATCCTTAATTTCTTTACTAATAGCAAAGTGAGGTTTAGCGGTACAAAGACTAACAGGGATGCCTTTATTTTGAATTTCTTTAAGAGCTGCAATTACATCTGGATGAGGATGAGGGGAATTAAAACCAATCTTCTCACCAATAATTACTCCATCTACATCTAAAATAATTGCTTGAATATTTTTTTTAATCATCCAAGTATTCTATCACATAATTAAAAAAGACCTATTCAAAGGTCTTTTTATCACTTGCTCTCTAAGTCTATCAATATCTGGAATCTCCTCTGGAATTGCAGGACCTTCTTCCTCAGAAATCTGAGGTAGTTCATATAGAGCTGTTAAAAAACGTTGGACCTGCAGGTATGCCTGTGTTTTGATTTGCTCTCTAAGCTCATCGGTAGCCTCCAAGAAATCTGCCACCCAACTTGGACCTTCTGCTTCTCGAGAACGAAACTTTTCATGGATAGATTCAAGCGCTTCCTTCACTAAACCATTATCAATAAACGGCCTGACTTCTTTTGCCACAGCAAGTGGTCCAGATTTGTAATATAAAATTAAGCTGTGAATATCGTAGGCATCTTTCTGCTTATAGCGAGAGCCAACAACAATACCTTTCATCGTCATGATCCCTACAATATTCGCCATTTTAATGGTTGTCTGACCTTCAGCTCCATCAGGAAGTTTTCCTTCAAGAACAACATCTATTGCATGATCAAACATTACATCTACACCTCTGGCTTTTCTGACAAGAAAATCATTCTGAATCCGTTGATGACGCTTGCTTTTCTTGGTTCCACCGTATTCAGGGCCCAGGAAATCGATTTGAATTTGCCCTTCACCTCTGTTGGTAGTGACATTCTTTACAAAAGAATGTTGAATTGAATTACCTTTTATATCTAGTTTAGGCTCGTAACTTCGTTGCTTTAATATTTCTAAAATAGAGGCATAGCCAGATTCATCGACAATTTTGGGATTGACCGCAATATCTATATCTTTAGAACCGATATGCTGAAAATCCACACTTGAAGGCTGATAATGCTTGAGCAATAGATAGGGAACCCAACCACCGATAAGCACTAGTCCTTCCCTATATTCACTAAGAGCAATCATTAACTCAAGCAAGTGTGACAAAGAAACATCAGCAATGTTTGAGATAAAAGTCGTTTTAGTTCGGTCATCTTGTGTTTGTGCCATGGTTTCTTACTTATAAATTAAGCTTCAATTCTCTCAAGTGCTCAGCCTGCTCTGCTCCACGAGCCGGATTATTAAACAGGTCCATATACAGCTGAACATTGGACACAATTGGAATACCAGTTTGAGAAAAAGTAGAAATTTTTTGTGTCTGATAAAACACACCTTCGTCATAGGGAACGTATATTTCAACGTTAGCTCCACTTTTGACTTCTTGGAGTCCCAACGACACTTTCCAGCGCTCTATATCGCTTGGTTGTTTAACATAAAACTGCAACTTATTAACCCCCCTAATGAACGGCGCAATCAAATCTGCCCCACTAAAAAAAGATAAGGTAAAGGATAAATCTCCTGCCTTTTTCATCAGAGAGTCAAGTAGTGAAGTTTGATCTTGTTCGAAACTGAAAAAAGTAAACTTTTTTGATTCATAAGAAGGATACATATCTTTCCACGCTCCCAGTAGTCGAGTAGGATCTTCCAAAATAAGTTTATTGTCTTGATTCCACTCAACTAATTCCTCTTCAATCATACGAGCAACAGTTTTGTGTGTCTGTCCTAGGCTAACTTTAGCTTCATTAGCAAGTTCACTCAAAAGCCAACTCTTCTTAGGTTGAACGAGCAATACTCTGGTTATTCTGCTTGAAATAGGCGCGAAGAGATTCTTGAGAGGAATTTTTTTAGTAAATGGGTTCTTTTCAACGATCTTTTCAATTAAAATATCGTCCTTCTTGAGGTAGAAGTTGCCAGCTAAATCCATAATTCCGACGCCTTCTTCTTTAGCAACTTGCCTTGTCTTTTCACCAAAAAACTGCCCTGCAACAAAAGGAATGGATCCGCCTTGAACAGAATAAGCTTTTACTTGACGAGCTGCTTCTCTAAAAGTAGCCGTTCCTCCTGTATTTTTTACCTCAATAGCAATAGGAAACTCTCTATCTTGCACTTTAAGAGTTCCTTGCCGATCTGGTCCAACTGAACCCATAGCAGGAATACCTAAGCCCTCGAGAAATATTCCTTCAGGTAGGTTATTTGAAAGCTGATTTATTAGCGTATTTTCATTCATATAGGTATATTCACTTAACAGTGAAAGTATATCAAACAGTGAAAGTAATTACAATGATTCCCCGCGTGGACGTTATTCCAGCTTATTAATTACCCACTACTTCAACGTTCTTAATGTCAGCTCCACTATTTCCTCCTCCTGAAGTCCCAGGAGCATACTGTTCAGCACCTCCTTCAATCACTACACCCCCATTACCTCCTGGTCCTGTCCCAGGTGCAAACTGGATTGATCCTCCTTCAATAACTACCCCGCCGCCGCCAGTACCAGAAGTCCCAGGAGCAAAAGTTGTTCCAGCCTCACCTCCGGGTCCTGTCCCAGGAGCCCATACATGTTCAACTTTCTGAAAAAATTCATCCCTTCCCTCTGTCCCATTCACATCTACAACTCTTTGTACCACCTGGTTTACAACTTGTTCTTGAACCTGCATCACCTCTTGTTTCATTTCTTCACCAACTATAGTTTTGATTACTTCCATTGTTTTCTGTTGATCAATAGTCCTTTCTTGAACTACCCCCAAGACACCCTCAGCTTCATTTTTGCCCAATAAATTATTTTGTTTTTCTTTTATCTGAAGGTAATTTTGCATCGTATTTTGTACTTTTTCATCATCACCTTCTTTTGCATACTCTTGCGTCATAACTAATCTTTTTTCGGCATATTTTTCTAATAACTCAACTTTTTTCTCTACCTTAAAGGTAAAAAAATACTCAACCCCCTCTTGAATTTTAGTTACTATTGAATCAAACGAAGTCGTTGTAGATGATGAATTAGTTGCCATAACAGGAGAAGTAGTAAATGCAAAGACTGTTGCAACTGCAACTAAAAAAAGTAATTTTTTCATATATTTCTCACCTCCATTTATTTTGGTAATTTATAACCTTATGTAGTCAGTATAACAACTTATGGAAATAATAAATATAATGGTGGTTCGATTAACGTCAATTCAACTCAAAAATCGTAACAATAATATAACCACTCAATTGTCTTGTATTATCAAGGCTTTCTCTGACCTTAGGCTTGTTGCTCAAATAGGGGAAGAAATCGAAAAAGTATATTATTTAACTAATGCAACCTTTTAGAAAAATATATTAATCCTGATCCAAGAAGTGGAAATATGATTAAGAATCCAAATCTATCAAATAAACCGTTAATTTTGACGTTAGATAGATTGTTTTCGCTATATACAATATTTACTTTATCCCCAATCTTATAATAGCTATTGAAAAAGCTTGAACATGGGGCCGTCTCATATAGAGTTTTGCCTACCTGTCCTTGACCATTTTTATCTTTGTAAGTAATTTCTAACTCGCAAGGATAAACACCTCCAGTTTTTACATTCGAATATTCTGTTCCAGTTCTTCTCTCAAAAATATTAGTAATATTACCGTAAGCAACTTTATCTGAAAAGGAATCAATGATCTGCAATATTCCGAGGACAACACCTACAAATATAATCAAAATGCCAACAACACGAAGTATTTTCTTCATACTATAATCATACCCTAATTAGGTATATTAAGTGCCAACTTAGCTCCCCGCGTTGGACCTATTCCGCAACCAAAAAGTAGATTTAAATTTGCTGAATAAAACGCTCTACGTCCTCTTCACTCATTAAAAACTATTTTTTTAGTTCTGGAAACATTAAAAATAAAAATTCTCTTGCTGCATGTCTATTTTCTCCTTCATAAGGAAAATCATGAATATCAAATCCTGGTGAATCATTAATTTCAATAATAATATATGAATCTTGAGTTTGTTTTTTTGTAATATCCTTAGATAAAAAATCAATTCCAGCAAATGATAATCCAGGTACAGCATTAATTGCTTTAAGAGCAATTTTTTTAACACTTGAGTGTACTTTATCTGTAAAATCTATAGCAGCCCCACCCTGAGATACATTTGAAACTCTTCGTAAATAAATTCTTTTTCCTTTTTGAGGTATAGAATAAAAATTCATATTATTTTCCTTTAAGAGCCTTAACATGCGTTCATCCATTCTAATTTTAAAATGGGAAGTTGTTCCATTTTTTACCCCTCTAATGGGGTTTTTGTTTTCCTCTTGAATCAATTTTTTGATTGAATCTACACCATTACCCACCACACTTGCCGGTCTTCTATATAACACACCAATTACCTTTTTTCTTGTCACAAGAATTCTATACTCATGTCCTTTAAACATTTCTTCAACAATAGCTGTTGGTTTCTTTTTTCCTGAATACTCTAATGCCAAATCAACTGCTTCTAAATATTTATCAAAATCAGTAATACCTACTGTAACGTTTTCTCCCCAAGTACCATCACTTGGCTTCGCTACTAAAGGTTTCTGTAAATTTTCGTATATAGACAATAGATATTTATCTGAACTTGTTTTTCTAACTCTATAACCTTTCGGAACGGAAATACCACAGCTATATAAAAGATTTGTTGTAACTTTTTTATTATTACAAGAATATTTTGCTAAGGCCGAAGTTGAAAATGGAACCTGATGATAAAATGTCTGTTTTTTGCCTTTGTAAGTAAGTTCAATTAACTGCGTACAAGGAATAATCTGACAAACAACACCAAATTTTTTCGCTTCTTCCAATACAAGCCTTGAACTATTACTTATATTTCTATTTTTAAGAACACCCTTGGGACTATTAAACTCATAAATCAACTGTGGCATAGCATCCTTTCAAATTAAAATAAAAACCTAACTAAAAAGATATTTCATATAGATCACTTAAAGAAGGAAGAATAATTGTAGCAAAATTACGAAAAAATATCAAATATTATGGGATAAATCCCTCTTTTTATACTCTGCTCCCCGTCGTGGACCAAGTTAGGACTTCTATTGCTTCTCTATCTTTAAATAATGTGTTGCTATTCCAGATAAAATAATCAAGATTGCTCCTACTAGTTGGATCAATACCATGCTTTCTCCTAATAATATTATTGCCATGGCACTCACGATCACTGGTGTCATCATTGACATCATTGACATGTATGAAGCGCTAGATACTTTCAGTGTTCTATTTAAGAAAATTGTTAATAGTGAGGAAGCAAGGCTACTGCCAATTATATAAGGCAAGAAAGTTAAATTTGAAATATTTACATTAAAAACAGGCTGTATTTGTTGGGGATAAATTGGCGAAAAAAGTAAAAAAATCAATAATATTGGTAAACCTGAAACTGGACGCAAGAATGAGACTAACTCTCCGCTCACAGCATAGTTTTTCAAAAATTTTCTCATTAATACATTTCCTAAAGAGAAAGAAGTGCAAGCTAACAGAACCAGAATGTCTCCTGGTTGAGGAACGATGACTTGACCCTTAGTAGTAATTAAAAACACACCCACTATCATAATAGCCACAGAAATTAATTTAGATTTAGTTAATTTTTCTTTTAAGATCAGCCAAGCAAAAATGATTGTAGTTACAGTCGCAAATTTACTCAAAAAGCCCACATTGACTGCCGATGTCAATGCTGTACCTGAATTAATAAAAAATGCTCCTAGACCAAAATGAATGGCATTAGCCAATACAATTCCTCCAAATACTTTGCGAGGCAAACTCTTCAACTCTTGATGTTTTTGAGGTAAAACATAGACTGCTAATAAAACCAGAGAAACAATTGCCGACTGAATTAAAAAAGTAACGGGATGAGCTCCAGCATTAAAAGCTAACTTACTCACAATAATTGAGATTGCCCAAAAGAAAGAAAATAAAAATACATTTGCAAAAGGAGTATTAATTAGCTTAGTTGTTGATTTCATTATTTAGCTAGCTCCTGTAGCTCCGCATATAACGAGCAGGGAGAAATATCTTCAGCTGAAATTAGTTGCCATTTTTTCATATTACGGACCCTGACTTTTTCAAGCGTAGTGCCGAAAAATCAGCAGGTACGCAAGATGCTGTGCATAAAATAGAGTATATCATACAAATAAAAAAAACCTATCCAGAGGTCTTTTTATCACTTACTCCCCCCCCCAGGACTCGTTACGAAACGGATATGAGTCTCAACTATTAACTATTGCTAGGGAAGATACTGAGGTGTTTACAGCACAGATGACAAGACTTTTTTTGGAAATAAACTATCGGCACCAATATGTTTATTGTCTAATTAATAATAACCTGGGCTCTCATATTTCTCCACATGTAGGTAATTAACGATTTTTCTTCCGCTGGAGCTTTTGGGGACAATAAAAATTTAATTTTTCTTATAGATTCTTTTTGAGACCTATCATAAGCCTCTTCTGGACTATTTCCTTTGATTATCGTTGTGATTACTAGATTTGAAGGCTCAAGAAAATATGAGGCGATTCTATCACTTAATGGCTTAGTTATTTTTTCTTCATCATTAAACAAAATAAAATCATTTTTATACCCAATAAATGCTACAGCTTTTTTCTTCTTCACGCAGTTGACTCCTAATATCTGTGCTGACCTACAACTTCTTGCATAAATAATTCTTCCCTTTAGTAAGTGGTCATTTTTATCTACCTCAATTAAAACCTCATCGTTAATACCAGTAATTTTGTCAACATCACCATGACCATTAAAAAAAATTATCTGGGGATTATTCTTTTTAACATAACTAGAAAAAGTTTTTTTGTTTGCTTTTTTTCCTTTTAGATCGTAAACAGAAAAGTTTTTTTGTTTTGCAAGATCAATTACTAATTGAGACCAATGACATAAATAATTTGTTGGACGATCGTGATTTGGTCTGGTTACCAATAAAGAGAGATTACTCATATTTATATAATTCACCCTTAGCCATATCTCTTAAAAATTCTATTTCAATATCAATCAATTCTTTGCCGATTTCACTATCATTCTCTATATTTTCAACTGCCTCTTTCCTAGTTAAACCACCTCCTCCTCCGACAGAAATCTGATACTGCGAAGGAATACTCTTAAGCCTTGCAATTGCCAATTGCTTCATATCTTCTTTCAGTTGTTGCTTATCAGTTGGGGTATGATTATTTTTTTTCATCTTGGATGATTTCCATCTTTGCTAATTTATCCAGTATTGAAGATCCAGTATCAGAGTCATTGTCTATCTCCAATTTAGCAGATTGCCATGTGAATGGTTCACCATCAACCATGATAACAATCTCCGACCTCAGATGGAGCGGTAGATTCGCATAAATTTTTAGAAACCTAGCTTTTTTATCCATATTTAAATAACGATAATCAACTTAAGTTGATTACTGAATAATACAATGAATTGCTCATCCATAACAATCAGCAGTCAACAATAATTTAATTATATCAAAGTGAGCAAGTAATAAAGCAATCTTTTAAATAATGCTCCCCGGGTTGGACCAAGTTAAGACTTCTCTTATTCAATAAGACCCCAGTAAAACACTGGTAGTAAGTTAATTACTACATGTGCAAGTGAAACTAAAAACAGATTTGGATGATAATAATAAACTGTAGCAAAAGCTAGACCAGATAAAAATGATAGGGGTACAAAAAGTAGTTGCTCTGGAACAAACATATGAAATAGCGAGAATAAAATACTGTTTAACAAAATCACAGTAATTGGTTTTTTAAATAATTTTTTGAGCTGATACATACCAAACCCTCGAAAAACTATTTCTTGCAAAATACTCAGAGGTATTGAAATCCAAAATAATGGATAAAGAGTATCGTAAACACCCATCATGGACTGACTAAATAATCTAAGTGAAGTAATTAGTCCTAGACTGAGAATAGCAGTTAGAATTGTATAAGGTAAAAGACTTTTCTTAATATTATCTGTTCTGATGCCAAGTTTAAAATATTTAGTTTGATTCATTCTTAGCCTATCTCCTAAGAATAATTTTGGGGTTAACTTCTAACACTCTTATATGCTTTTTGAAAATATCTTGAGCGGTTTTAGTATAAAAACTATTCCTACTTCTGAATTGTAAAAACTCAACTGGAGAAGAATGATATGACTTACAATCACTTTCAAAAGAATCTAGATATGTATCAGACAAAGTATCTGCATCGATCAACATCTGGCTGTCATGCTCTTTGGGTTTGACAAATTTGTGTGAAATAATTATTTTAATAATTTTCTGGATTGATTTTTTATCAAATCCTAGATCGCTTAATAAAGGTCTAGTAATGTCAGGTGCAAAATCTATGTGTTGATGTAGAGCTAAAGACCGATCATCTTTGTTAGTACTGGTCTGCAACTTATCATCAACCATTGACCAACCAACATCATGCAAATAAGCAGCAGGAATTAAAATTTTAGGATCACCTTTTTCACTTTCTAACAATTCGTTCATTGCTCTGACAAGTTTTTTTGTGTGTAAAATAAAATCTTTTCTCTTGGCTTTCTTTAAAAGTGGTCTTACTCTTTCCCAGAGTAGTTGATTTTGATCTTTCATAACAATCCAAAATACTTAAATATCTCTAAAATCCCATTCTCATCCACACTTGGCCCCACAAATGATTTACCCTCACCTTTAGTGGCTACCAAATCTTTGAGGTCTTGCTTGGCGTTGCCCATGGCTGCACCATAGCCACACATCTCCATAAACTGCCAAGTGGTAGGCATCCAACCACATCCGTATCTTTTTCTTTTAAACCAAAAATCGTTGCTAATTTTTTCACTTTATTTCCTTAAAACCTACCTCAATAGCTTTGTATTCATTGTCGTTGCGATCAAAATATTGATCTATCTCATCTTCAGATATCCATAAAGATTTAGAGTGATCTGTGGGATTTAAAGTAATGACAGCTCTATCTTTAAAAGTAGCTAGGAAAACAATCTCAACTGAATGACTTTCTTTAATTGAATTGATGTATGTGAAAGCATGAATCGGCTTGCCTACTTTTATTTCTGCTCCAAATTCTTCTTCAAACTCCCTTGCTAATCCTTCTTCTAAACTTTCACCATACTCAATATGACCTCCAGGAAGCTCATATTTTCCTGGTAAAAACTTTTTAGTCTCAGCTCTTTTAGCCGTAAATAGCTTTCTATTTTGATATAAAAAAGCACAAGCAGTGATGAGTTGTTTTTTCATAATATCCCTTTTTTCTTTTTTGCTAAATCCCAGCCAGCAATACAAAGTGCATCCCAAATTTTCCCTTGAGCAATATACTTTTCAATTTCGTCTAGTTCTAGGAATAAAACCTCGATCTCTTCATTTTCATCTAAGCTCTGTTGAGAATTTATCTCAACATCTGTCACTAAATAATAGTGAGCTAATTCAGTTGCCTTAGTACTCATGATCGCAAGCTTACCAAGATAATTTAAATCAGATCTACCTACCTCAATTCCAGTTTCTTCTTCTAGCTCGCTGACTGCTACATCTAGTAAGTCTTTGTGCCTATCTTCTCTTCTGCCTGCAGGAAACTGAATCATGATGTCATCAGCACCTTGTTTATACATTCTAATTAGCACCACTTGTTTTTCTTTAGTGATAGCAATCACATGAACTGAATCTGCTAAAGTTGTCACATAGAAATCATCAATTTGTTTTCCATTTGTTAGCACCATTTAGAAACGTCCCCTTTTGTCCTAAGTAGGAATGTCCCCTTTTGGGTAATTAATATTTTTGTTAAACGGCTCCAAGTGGTTTGTAAAAACCTATATTTTTACCTAGCTCTTCAAAGCTAGATTCCCATGGATTCTTTTTTCTGTAGTTTTTCTTTGTTTCTCGAATTAGTATATCATCGAGTTTAGAATTAAGTTCTTTGCTACTTGTAGCTTTAATACTTGGAAGCAACTTAATAGTTTCATACTTGAGGGGTTTATTTCTGTAATCGAATATTTTAATTGACCCATCATATCTTTCTAAGATTGTGACTTGAGTTTTTCTAAGGGTAAATGCAGTTCTTTTTGTTTTAATCTGGAAAATAATATTATTTCGCTGAAAAGTTAGATTTTTAGAAAGAATTCTAGTTTCTTTAAGACAAAAAATACTTGATAGATCAATATTTTTGCTTAACTTTCTATGCATATCAACTGTTGATCTTGGTGTTTTTGAAAACTTTTTGTTAAATATTTTCATATATTTTGGAACAAATTTATTTGCTTCTTCAATACTACAGATACCTTCTAATCTCATTTCTTTAACAAGTCTATCTTGAAAAGTATAATTAACTTTTTCAACTCTACCTTTAGCTTGAGCAGTATTAGCAAAAATTAATTCAATACCTAATTCTTTGCATGCTCTACCAAATTGAGTTAGTCTTTCATATTTATCATGTTTACTTGGTTTTTTTAGATCAAGATTACTTGGGGTATTTACTCTGAATATTGAGTGCTTATCAGCATAGATTGCCCTTGGCAATCCATATTGACCTATGTATTCTTCAAGTAATTTAAAGTAATCCTGAGTTGTTTCAGTCTTACTAAATTTAACACTAAACGTATTAGTTGCATCATCTGCAGCAACATTTAGATTACACTTTGGAGCTCTACCTTCAAACCAGTCATGAGGAGAACCATCTAGCTGTATTAATTCCCCAAAACAAGCTCTTCTTTCTCGTAACTGATGTACATGAGCCTTTCTTCTTTTTCTTGGTTTCCAGATCCCTGCCTTGATCATTTCTTGTCTTAGTTTTTCAACGCTAAGTTTTATTTTATGGATTTCAAGCAGTTTTTCATTAGCTAGCGTTGGACCAAAATCCCAATATTTATCTCTAATTAATGTAATTGCTTTATCTATTCTTTCCTGGCTAATCTTTCTATTACTAACTTTTCCTCTAGATTTATTAACCAATGATTTAGCTCCATCTAGCTTATATTTCCTAAGTTTTCTTTTTATTTGTCTTACAGACAAACCAAGAATATTTGCCACCTTTCCTTGTTTTATTTCTTTTCTAGCTAACTTCTCAAAAAGTTCGATCTGATTTACTTCTTTATCGCTCATGACAATATCTCCCATTTCCAGCCTCCAGTTCATTAATTGCTACGCAATTAAATTATGAATGCTTTTTTCCAAAAGGGGACATTCCTACTTTGCAGAAAGGGGACATTTTCATTTTGGGCTAACAAATTTGTTTTCCATTGGGAAGTTGATAGCTTCTCTTTTCCAAAGGAAACCATTTGCTGGGAGAAATATCTTCGGCTGAAATTAGTTGCCATTTTTTCATATTACGGACCCTGACTTTTTCAAGCGTAGTGCCGAAAAATCAGCAGGTACACAAGATGCTGTGCATAAACTAGAGTATATCATACAAACAAAAAAGACCTATTTATAGGTCTTTTTATCACTTGCTCCCCGGGCTGGACTATGTTAGGACTTATTTACTTACTAAGAATCACTTAATAAAATAATAACTTTTTTTAGTTTCACCTTTTTTATCAATCAATCCTTTTTCCAATAAAGAAGCCAAAAATTTATGAGCTTGTTGGCGACTTACTTCAAGGTGATCGGCTAAATCACTGGAAGTGATTTGCTGATTCTGTTCAAGAAAAGCTAAAACTTCTGTTTCTTTAGAAGTAGGTCTATTTTCAACTTTTAAAGTTTTCATCATGTTATTAACCCGACCCAATGAACTTTGTAAGGAATACCTAACTCCACTCGTAAAGTATTCTAGCCACTCTGTTTTATCACCTTGATCAGCACTATTTAGTTTATCTGAGTACTCTTTTCTGTCCAAGTCATAGTAATCATCTAAAACAAAGTATTTATTAATTTGATACTCATTTTTTAACAAAACGAAAGCTGTTAATAAGCGACAAGTCCGACCATTACCATCCATAAAGGGATGCAGGTAAACATATTGATGATGAAATATTCCAGCTTTTAAAATTGCTTGTTCTGACGATTCATTTGACCAAGATAGTAACTTAGTCAAGTAATCGCCTATTTGTGCTTGTTTATGATAAGGGGGATCGTGCTTAACCACTAGCTTAAGCTCACCATCATTTTTTTTATATCCACCGACTACCACTTTTTTATTTCTAATTTTCCCAGCAATTTCATCATTCACTCCAACTAATAACTTAGAATGAAGATCTGTCACTAATCCAAGATCTAAATATTTAGTAGTCATATTTGGCAAATTCTTAAGGAGCTCAAAATAGTTTTTAACTTCTTTTTCATCACGATTTGCTGGCACTCTGCCATCTAAGAGTAAATTAGTAACTTCTGGCAGTGACAATGGGTTTCCTTCGATACTATTTGAAACATAAGTTGATTGAATCAAATTATCTCGTTCTAAATTAAGTTCTAGTTTTTTGGGAATTTTAAGAGCCTCTAACTGCCCATAGAATCTTTCAATTTTAGAAAGATTGTCTAGAAGCAATGAAGTTAGGGTAAACTTAGGTTGAAACATGCTCTTATTTTTTAAATACTAAAAATAGTATATAGATAAAACAATTAATTGTAAACCCTTTTGTAAACTTAATTGTAAACTATGAAATATATTAATTTTGATGAACAAAATATGTTTAAATAAAAAACCTATTCATAGGTCTTTTTATCATTTGCTCGAACGATGGTATGAATTCGGACGAATTGATTGGGTGAATGAGCTGGAGTATCCCGAGTGGACGATGAAGGAAGTGAATCGATTCTTACAGTATTGATTGCCCATTTTGCGAATTTGTTTCATACTGTAGGTAGATGAAAGACTTGCCCAAACTTATTATTTCTGTGGTTGGCTGTGAACTAGTGGGTTTTCTGGGTACACTATTTACCATCTCTGCTATCCCTACTTGGTACGCCACACTTAACAAGCCATTCTTTGCTCCGCCCAACTGGCTATTTGGACCAGTCTGGACACTTTTATACTTCCTGATGGGAGTTTCTTTTTATTTGATTTGGAAGCAAGGCTGGCAGAAAAAGAAGATTGCTACCGCGGGCAAATACTTTTTAGCGCAACTTGGTCTTAACTTTATCTGGTCACCTATCTTTTTTGGACTCAGAGCGCCTTTATTAGGACTAATCGTAATTGTGGCGATGTGGGTGTTGATCGTGATGACTATGAAGAAATTTTATCCATTATCTCGATTGGCTTTGTATTTACTCGTACCGTACCTCTTGTGGGTTAGTTTTGCCACCTTGCTCAATGCGGCGATTGTGGTTTTGAATTGAAGAATTAGAATTAAATAAAACTGGTGCTTGTTTCCAAGTTGCAAGCCCCATATTGGGTCGCTTACGATCAACTCGTTCATCAATAATCTCGGCAGCCGTATGGCATGTTATGGCAAAGTGGAATTTATTTTGAACGGTGACAAAAAAGTCCTTGGTGGTTTGAGAGTGAGAATCATAGTCGATACTGCACTCTGCAAAAATATCCGTAATCTGCTGGTAAATTCGGCGCTCACTGGCACGGATCGAGCGGATCCTCTCAAGTAGTTCTCTAAAATAATCCTTGCCAAAAATCCGCTGTGGGTCCTTGAGTCGCTCATCATCCATAATGAAGCCTTTAATGATGTATTCTTTTAGCCGCTCCGTTGCCCAAATACGAAAGTGGGTAGCTTGAGCTGAGTTGACTCGATAACCAACAGAGATAATGGCATCGAGGTTGTAGTATTTAACACTTTATTTTTGAGTTTTTCCTTTCATAGCGCCATGTTGAGTGGTATGTTCCAAAATAGAACTAACTGAATTTTCCTCAAGCTCACCACTTTCAAAAATATTTATTAGGTGTTTTGTAACAGCTGGTCGCTGAACTCCAAAAAGTTGGTCAATTTTTCCTTGAGTTAACCAAATATTTTCATCCTTAACAAAAATTTCCAACCTAACCTTACCATCAGGAGTGGTGTACAGCAGGAAATCCGACTCACGCTTAAAGGTATCGATTTCGAGACGTTTAGTTGGTTTTTGCAATTGTTTAGCCATAATTTATTTTGATACTAAGTTTTAATATGGACAGGAAAAGCTCGATAAGACCAAATCAGATTAAGATGCTTGCTCACACTGCCACTATGTAAATCACTTTTTAGTTTTTTCAAATAATTTTTCAGCTGGACACCCTAGTTTCCGTTGCTTACAAAATTTACATGCCAGCTGACTTCTTACTATTGCGCTTCCAGAAAACCCAAGAATAAAAAGTAACACCATAAAAAACAGGATTAACCAGTTGAAATGAATTATTAGGGAGATAATTCCGACAATGATAGGTATAACTGAAACCAGAAAGTCTGGAACAATATCTTTCCAGGTCATTTTATTTTTACAAAATTTACTTGATTCACCTTTTTTGAAGAATAAGCTGCTTAATCTTCCTTTCCCAAAAGCACAGATCTTTCCGTAGTAGTAACAGTTCACACAATGTCCCCCCAACAATTTTAATTCCAAAATTAAGATATATAGTATGTATAACGCGAGCCACAAGGAACCAATTTGGTAAACAATAAACCCGCCTATGAAATATGTGGAAAATGAAATAAGATTTGAGATTACTACAATCCAAGCAGGGTAATTCTCATAACATTTTTGTTGTTCCATATTGAATATTATTCTAACAAAAACGTACTTGATTTTATATTAGAAGGAAAACTTTAGGCTTGTTGCTCAAATCGAAGAGGAAATAGAGAAAGTTAAACCTTCGCTTAGTCAGTTTATGATACCATGAGGTGTATGAAAATAATCGATATCACAATGTGGATGGGAAACTGGGTTTACCCTGGCGATAAACCACTTCAAATAAGTGATCCCTATAGTGCTTTTGGTAAAGACAAAGAATTCTGTTATAACTTTTCTACCAACAGTGCCGATGGCACCCATATTCAGTCACCACATTATTTTCTCAAGGATGGTAAAAAGATCAATGAGTTTCCTATTGATTATTTTCAACGCGAGGCAGTTGTCGTTGATTTTTACAACTTACAAGATGAATTTATCCCCGGCAATGAGTTAAGAAAACAACTTGATAAGGAAAATCTTACTAATAAAGCAGTTATTTTAAGAACAGGAATTATGGATCAACTCCTTGAAGGAAAAAATGAGAAAGATAAGCGGATGCATCCAGAAGATGCTCAATATTTAATTGATAAGTTGAAGCGTATCCATTAAAAATTCGAGGCATTTCAGGCACACCCGTTAGGGCAGTCGTTATTGGAGATTGACACATCAGCACTCCAAGCTTTGAATGAAGCTAAACTTGGTATATTAAGTACCAACTGGCTCCACGGGCTGGTCACTACTCGAACTAGGAAATGGGTAAAGGGATATTTGAAATATGGTTACTTTAAAATAAACAGATTAGATAGTTATCTGGCAATGTTATATACATGAAATTTATCGTCTAGCCAATCTTGGAAGTTTATATGTTTATATGAATGACCTATTTTTTTCCATATTTTTTTACGTTTAGGATCCATTTTACTTATTTTATAAAGTTCGAGAAGTGCTTTTTCTACTAATAAACTTTCAAAATCATCACAATCTGCGCGGACAATATATTTATTATCATTTGTGACTATGATATATGCCCAAAAATCTTCATTGTGAGAAGTTGTTTTTACTCTCAAGATATCATCCCAGGGGATAATTTTTTTTCCAAAAATATCTGAAAGCACAAGTCCCTCTTCACTAATATTGCCGTAATAGCTAAACATACCAAACCAAGCCATAAGTTAATATATCTTTTTGTGGATTAACATTCAAACTGGAAAATCATAAATAATTCTTCTATTTAACCATAGCACACAAGTATATTTTGCGTGTCTTTCCGTGATATTTGATGCTCCCCGTGCTGGATCAAGTTAGGACTTGTTTAACCTAAATTTACAATAAATTCTTGACTTATTTCTTAATATGGGATAGTATTGATTTTAATATAAACCATACTAATAATATGACATATCTACCCAAGTTCCTACAAACCCGTTTAGACCAAAAACTAAAAACTTTACAATCTTTACGTCCACTTCCTACTGGAGCTGTTAAAAAACTGCGCGAGCAATTTAAGATTGAGATGACTTGCAACTCTAATGGAATCGAGGGCAACAGCTTGACTTTAAAAGAAACTTACTGGGTCATTCGTGAAGGATTAACTATTAAGGGCAAGCCACTGAAGGATCATCTGGAAGCTAAAGATCATCATGCTGCTCTGGAGTTTTTATATGACTTGATTAGCCATGAGGCACAACCAACTCTTTCAGAACACTTACTGAAGAGTTTTCATCAATTGGTGGTCAAAAAAACTGAGGAAGAATTTGCAGGCCAGTACCGAACTGGGAATGTAGTAATTGGTGGCTCAGACCATATTCCTCCAGATGCCTTACAAGTTCCAAACCAGATGAATAAATTGATGAGTTGGTTTGCTAAAAATCAAAAGACATTGCACTCTGTGGAGTTGGCAGCTATGTTTCATCATAAATTAGTTAAAATTCATCCCTTTTTTGATGGTAATGGCCGGACTGCCAGATTGATGATGAATATTATCTTAATGCGAGCGGGCTATCCATTGGCTATTTTGCTTAAAAATGACCGTAAAAAATACTACCGAGTTTTAGACAGAGCTGATCAGGGTGAGTATGTGCCTTTAGTCAGATTTGTGACTCAGGCTGTGGAAAGATCGTTGGATATTTATTTAAAAGCCCTACAACCAACCAATGACCAAAAGAAAAAGTTTAAATTTTTATCTGAAATCAGTAAAAAGACTCCTTATAGTGCAGAGTATTTAAATTTATTAGCCAGAAATGGAAAGCTGGAAGCTCATAAGCAGGGACGAAATTGGGTAACTACCGTTCAGGCAGTAGAAAAATATATTAAAAATCGCGATAGAAAAAAATAGCCATCTATAGGTTTTTTTATCACTTGCTCCCCGGGTTGGACCAAGTTAGAACTTTTTTACTATCTCAACCAATTCCTTAGGATTATTTACTAAATAATCTGGATTACTCTTCTTTAAGATCTCATCCGAATTGAAGCCCCAAGTCGCCGCAATAACCTTAATCCCAGCTTTTCTAGCAGCATCAATATCTCGCGCCTCATCACCAACGTAAATAGTTTGTTTTGAATCAAGATGCTGATTCTTTAACATCTTTTTTATTACTTTATCTTTTCCAAAAAAGCTTCCCTCTGAATAAATGAAGTCAAAAAAAAATAATTTATTTTTCTCAATAAACTTCCCGACATTTTCTCCTGAATTAGAAGTAAGTATTCCCAGGGCAAAACCTTCATTTTTCAATTTTTCAAGCATGCCATCAACTTGCCTTATCGGCTTTAGATCCTTAATTATTCTTGCTGACTCCTCTCTATATCGCTTTAGCAAGGTGGGTAATTTCCTAAGAGGAATTTTTAATTCCTTAACTAATTCCCTAGCTCCTTTTTCCCGGTATATATCGAATAAGTATCTCCCTGATTTACCAAGATTAAATTCTTTGGAAAGTTGATCAAATATGCCAATAGTAGCTTGTGCTGAATCAGCAATAGTCCCGTCAAAATCAAAAACTACCACCAAATTTTTATTCATGCTCAAATTATATATCAAAAGGTGTAAACAAAATATTTATTAAAAAAATAAGTTGATATACCAATCTAAAATCTCTATGCTCCCCGCGTTAGACCAAGTTAGGACTTTTCTTCATCATAACTTTATATGAAATCCAGGTGTGAGAAAACTTCTGATAGAATGTATTCTATGACAGAATTTGGTTCTCCAACTGATCATGCGGAAAAAAAAGTCTTTCCCAGATTTGATTTTGATAAAATATCTGGTTTAAAGCATCTAGAAAGATTTGGGATCCCAACCCCCAGAACTTTTATAGATTTTGCAGAAGCCGAAAAGTTTTCAAAGCCTATTATTGGTCGAGGTTTTACTCTTGGGGAAGCAGATAATTTATGCATTGATATTTTTTGATTAGTCCTGACAAATTAAACTCAATAGCGAAACTATTGGGGCGGCGAATAAATTTATTAGCAATTGTTTTTTTAACATAATCCTATTATTACATAACAAAAAATATTTAAAACTGTTCTTACTAATAACTTGGTATATTAAGTGCCATCTGGCTCGAGAAATGGTATGAATTCGGACGAATTGATTGGCTAACTTACTTAGAATACCCTGAGTGGACAAATAGAGAAGTCAACAGATTATTAAGATTCTAAAGCAAGATTGTTTTCAAGAAAAAGGAATTTTTTTTTGTTGATTTCTTCACCAATATCCGTTTGCATATCAAAAACTAAATAATATTTTCCCCCTACAAACTCTGTGAAAATTTGTTTAACAAAGCCATCTAACTCAAAATGAGTGTTAAACCAATCTTCGAAATGAGTAAAGACTGGTCGATCAGAAAAAGATGACATATAGGACAGTGTGGCGTTTTTAAGCTCTCCGGTCTGGATATTTAATAACGTTAGACCCTGACAAGAAGTGCCACAATGGCGTACGAATACCAAATGGTTATTCCCCAACCAATCAGGATTCCCGGCTACATCCCAAGAGGGAAACGTAGTATGAAAAATCTCCTTTACTTTTTTACTATCTAGGTCAAGAAGCATGAGTGAAAGTTCATTCTCTTTCAATTCTTCGGTTTCGTTTGGATTATAGGAAAAGGCAACTTGTTTCTGGGAAGGTGACATCTCCAATGATTGAAGCTGCTTATCATCAAAGTAAATTTGTTTTTGAGAATCTTTTTTTGATACAAATACAACACCGCTTTCTTCTGAAATGTGTTTATAATCCTCCAAAGTTAGTTTACCTATATCAACTAGATTTGTGGGGTTAGCAGCTACAGGAGAAAAAGTCGCTTGAGTCTTTTGTTCTTGTCGAGCTAATTGTAAATAAAAAACTAATCCTATTAGAACAGAGAGACAAACTAGTATATACCTCAATTTCATAAGCTTAAAAAGAAAATCCTAACTTCCACTTCATACTGGTTAATATAGCTGATGGTTAGAGTAGGTTTTTGATCCTTAGCCCAATCAGGACTGCTGATACTATCGTCATAATAGTGATTCGCTCCTTGAGTGGGATCGGCAATTTCACCTTTAATGATTTTCCTTGCTATATCGTAGGTATGTTTCCAAGCCTTTTTGTCTACTTCGTTATTTTTATGAAGCGGGTCTTCAACGAATGGGCGATTGTCATCACCAACATTAATAGAGCTAAACTGAGAAGGAGTAGTAATAACTTCCCAATAAGTGTTTGACCACCTTGAACTTTCAACTCTATTTTTTATAACCCAGCCAATAGCTATTCGAGCTTCATCCGGGACTAAAGTATTTCTTGCCTCTCCAAATAAGACACGAGCTAAAATCATTTGATCGGTATCATCAGCAAAATCTCCGGTCCATCTTGGGTCATCAACAGTAGGAATACGAGGTGGTGGTTGGTCTATATTTGCGCTTGGTTCTTCTGAATCTAATTCACCTAAATCCAAAATTACTTTGTGCAAAGTGGGAGTTTGATCTGCCCAGAATTCAAGGTAGTGATTCCCACGATCTAGATCTTTAACCACAGTCTTCTGTTCTCTTTTGGAGCTACTAATGATTTGTTGAGGAGTAGCATGCCACAACCAGTTTCTCCAAAGTCGTGAGTCGGCATTTTTCTCAATTTCGTTATCAACAATTAGTTTAACGTCATCACCGTCAAATAAATGCCAATCTACACTAGCCTCAGCAATAATAGATTTAAGGGGGAAATTAATAAGTGCAATTGTAATCCATGGTCGTCCGTTGCCGTTTTCAGCTTGTTTCTCTAGGTTAACCTCAATATTTGTTGTATCCAATACTTGCCAAAAATCAAAACTTTCTACTTGCGCGCGCTCCCTAGGAATAAAGACGAGTATGTGCTCACCTTTTTCCAACCAGATAATGAAAATATTAGTTTGAGAACGACCTTTTAACATAGAGCCATTCCAAGCAGGAGGAACATTGTATTTCTGGATATTTTTTTCTGGTGGAATTTCTCTAAAAAATTGATTGTCAATTTCCACTCTAAGGTCGTCTTTTCTTTTACATCGGGCGGTTACAGTTATTGCATATAATCCAGATTTACTAATTTCAAACTTTACTTGAGTTTCAGCAGTGATTCTTTTGGGGAAATCTTGGGGCATATTGTCATTTTATAGTGAACAATTTAATTCAACAATAACCACTCATATAATGGAACAGCTTGAATTTGTGTACCTTCCCTTTCAAGTTCAACTTTCTCGCTTTCAGTAATAATAAGCAGTTTTTTAGCCTTTTTCTGTTCGCTGACTGCACTCATTAGTGCTCTTAATTCTCTTTCTTTTGTCTCTGCTAAATCAAAGTGCTGGGCCACTTGGATGAGAGATCCCTCTTTGGGCAAGAAAAAATCAACCTCGTAGTCTTCAGCGGTTTTGTAGTAATACACATCATGGTATTTTTTTCGCAGTTGCAAGAAAACCACGTTTTCCATTAATTTGCCTTTGTTCTCTGAAAACGAAAAACCTACCGATTGAATCAGCCCTGTATCAATGCCATATATTTTTTTAGCAGCAATTTGTTGTTCTTTGACTGAATAAGCGTATTTATTAGTCACAAAAAATAGCCAACTATTTTCCAAATAATCAACATAATTAATGACCGTATTCACGCTTCCTAATTTGAGTAGATCTTTAAGTTTATTGTATGACACTAAACTGGCAGTATTGCTCACCAAGTAAAATGCCAGTTCTTTTAAGCTTTTGACGTTATCAAGCCTATACCGAGTAGCAATGTCGCGATACAAAACATCATCATAAAGTGCTTTATGAACTCCCAACTCCGGATATTTGAGCGCATCTGGAATACCACCAAAAGCAATGTACTCATCGGCCAATTTGCGTAAGTTACCTTTCTGCCTAGTAGTTAAGACATTTAAATTAGGAGTTTTAACTCTGCGAAAATGTAAATACTCCCTAAACGAAAATGGAAATAATTCTACTCGTACAGAACGACCAGTAAGACGTGTACCTAGTTCTTGGCTTAACAATGATGCATTTGACCCTGTAACGATAAACTTATATCCCTGATCGTGAAGACGACGTACAAATCTTTCCCACTCAGGAACATTTTGAATCTCATCAAATAAAAATGTTTTCTTCTCGCCAAACAGGCTAATCAAAGTTTCGTGGAGAACATCAAAGTCACTAACTTGGAAGTTCAGTAGTCGCTCGTCCTCGAAATTGACAAAGTAAAAGTCTTCTTTGAGATACTTCTTGGCTACTTGAGCAAGTAAAGTTGATTTGCCGACTCGCCGCAGGCCTGTAATAACCATCACTTGCGGAGCAAAAACAGTCTCTTTCAAATTTTCTAGAATCTCTCTTTTCACTCCTAAATCACGGGCCATAAAAGACTCATGTTGCTCTTTGAGAGCTGAAGCTAAGAGATTTTTGGTGATTTTTGTCTGGGTTTGATCAGTCATACTTCATCTACTATAATATAAATTGTTTTCACTGTCAATGAAAACAATTTATGGATAGCTTTCAGCAGGGAGGAAAGCTATCCATTCGATGATATACTTACCTTATGACAAAAAACCCTCAAATCTACCAACTCAAAGTAGTTTTGCAAGATATTAAACCTCCTGTTTGGAGACGATTGCTTATACCCTCTAATGCCACTTTTTGGGAGTTACATATTGCCATTCAAGATAGTTTTGGTTGGGAAGATTATCATCTGCACCAGTTCTTTGTTGGCTCTGCTTGGGATCGAAATGCCATTCATATCTCTATTCCCAATCCAGAAGATGACTGGGGTGAAGGCGAAGAAGCTCTTGATGAAGCTACGACTAAGTTAGAGGAGTTTTTGTCAGATGATCAACCAAAAGTCACTTATGTCTATGATTTTGGCGATAACTGGGAGCATGAAATTGTTCTAGAGGAAGTCGTGTCCCTTAATTCCAAGGAAGTCTATCCACAAGTTATTGCTGGCAAACGAGCCTGTCCTTGGGAAGATTCTGGTGGAACTGGTGGTTATGAAGATAAAGTTGAAATTCTGAAAGATAAGAAACATCCGGAGCATCGATCCATTGCAGACTGGGTTGGGGTGAGTGACATCAGTGAACTAGATCTTGAGTCGTTTGACTCCGAAGACGTAGTATTTAGGAACCCAGCAACCGAATTGCAAAGATTGAAAAAAGCTATGGGCGTTTAGTCTTACCATGACCGATGATTTTCCTACCAATCAAATTTACGGTTTTGCCTTAAGTGGTGGTACTGGAAGAATCTTGTATGGTTTAAAACAGATTAACTGTTGTTACTTAGTTTATTCCAATAATATCGAGCACTACTTAGCAATGTTGCTACATGATCAACCCTCATATGTTTTAGGTTTGGGCACATATTCTGGAGCAGATCAAGACCAAATTCGCATCGAGACAATTTGTACCAATCAATTCCGCAATGATTATGTTGATGGTAATGAAAAACAAAAAGTCACAATCAACTCGTTTCTCTCTGAAAACTCACAGATGAAATTGGCAGAAGCCACGGGCAACTCTCATTGCAATTTAGTGAGTTGTAAAATCATGCAGTTGATAAATCAAGGCAAGCTAAACGCTCAGTATACTTTCCTTCATATTCCTAAACGCATGAAACCCTGGGTCACAACTGAAACAATTGATCAGAAACTTATTGAGTTCAAGCAAACACTGCAGTGACTCTCGCGGTCGCTAATTGTAACTTTAGGGTTAATGGACAATTTGCGTTGGTTTTTTAGTTAAAAACAATCATTGTTTTACACTCAAATAGTGAGCGATTAAAATTCTTCTTTTCGGTAGTTTAAGTCCACGATGATTTCTTAACTTTTCTTGCATTGGAGCATTGATAGCTCCTTCTACAAAATTAGTGGTGTTAGGAATTTTGGGGTATTTTAAGTATTGGAAAAGATTGGGGAAAGAATTTTTAAGGTGTGAGTATGCAGCGTGTAATCTGCCGTGTGTGTAATGCCACCTTTTTCTACCAGTTGGAGTTAAATTGTGTTCTTGGTAAGTTTTCTCTTTGAGAAATCCATAATAGTTTTGATACCAAATTTTGTAGTCAGCTAACCAAATACTAAAATTTTCTTTTGTCTTAACTTTACTAATCCCAAGCACAATATTTCGTAACTCCTGAGCAGCTTTGCTCTCTGGATTCTGGGTTAATTTGCTCAAACAGTACTTCATCACATGAAACTGACAACGCTGAATAATTACTCGAGGAAATCTTTCTTTGATAGCTTTAAGCATTCCCTTTTGCCCATCACAAACAATAGCAAAAGGATTGTGTACTAGAGTATTAAAAAAAGTTAACCAACTAGCATAGTTTTCTCGCTGAGTAAAACTCCAAGAAGATACTTTTCTAGTAACGCAAGCTACTAAAACAGTAGCTAACTTTTCTATATATTTACCATCAATAATTAAAACTTGATTAGAAATATTAGTCTCTCCTGGTTGTGGTTCTTCACTCCAAAAGAGAGTAAACCAACGAATTAAAGTTCTTATTGAAACGTCATATTTATCACTAAAATCAGTCAGACTTTGTTTACCCACCAACCACCCTGAAAATATTTTTTTATGATTAATCTGAGTTAGCTCTGGTCTTTTTCTAGTTTTTGTTTGCTGACAATTTTTACAAAAATATCGTTGAGAACCATCTCTATTTTTACCCCATTTTTGTAACTTTTCACCGCAGTTCTGACACCATTTTTTTTCATAAATACACCTATCTAGCACTTTTAAAGTGCTAATTATTACATATTTGACGGAAATATCAATGAAAATTAACTAAAAAACCAACGCAAATTGTCCATTAACCCAAAAACTACCCCAAAATACAGAAAGCACTCATACCTCTTTCAGGGGCTAATCAAGTGTGCTAGCTGTAATGGTTTAATTACCTGGGAACAGCAAAGGACAATCCACTACGGGCATTGTAACCACTACCACGACTGCACCCAGGAAACTTGGGTGAAAGAGCCAGGAGTCGAAGAACAACTCCTGTCGGGCTTTGACAACCTGAAACTCAAAAACCAAAGGATCGTCGAATGGTTAAAAAAAGCTCTCAAAGAAAGCCATCAGGACGAAGTCCAGTATCACAACAGCACCGTGGGCGAGCTGGAAACACGCTACGAGGCGGTTAGCAGGCGAATGGACAAATTATACGATGACAAACTCGATGAAAAAATCACCCAGGAATTTTATAACCGCAAATTCAAGCAGTACTCCAAAGAAAAAGACGAACTGACAGAAACCATCAAAAGGCACTCTACTGCCAGCACAAGTTACCTACAAGCCACTTGGCGAATGTCAACTATCAGGGGATTTTGTTGACATTGGGAAATGAGATGTCAACACCGTAGAACCTGCACCAGCCTATGTCAAAGCTCTCTATTAAACTCTTCTAATTCAGAAATGTCCTTGTAGTCATTAACTTTTCCAACCTCTTGGTCGAAAGAGAATTTTTGCAATCCATCGCTATTCTTAGACGTAATACATACATCAAAACTTAGTTTTTGCACTTTGGGGTCCACGTAAACCCCTTCGTTAATAAACAAGACTGGTTGACCCTTCTTTAAATATTTCAAATTACAACTTATTACTTTGTCATCATATTCAAGATTCGTTCGGTAAACATCTCTTTCCCTTATATCAACTGTTCCCAAAAAAGATAATCTATCTTTACTTGGATCTGAAGGTAACCAGGGGCAATCTAACTCAAGCGATCGAACAATCTTTCCTGTTTTTAAAATAAACTCAACCGATAAATTTTCATCATACTTGTCAGATTCTAGAGTAACATCAATTCCCAATATGCCCTTATGCTTTTCACAAAATGCTATCAGCTCTTCCTTATACTCCATCAAAGACTCTATGTATTCTTGAACACTCTGTTGTGTTTTCCTACCCCCTGAAAAGGGCGATACCATTAACCGATCGAATATACCCTCTGACTCAAGATTAGGTAATTCGGACTTTAACCGATCTATTTTCTTGTCTATTTGTTGTAGATGCTTTGCAACCTGGATCTTATACAGACCAGGAGTTACGGTGAACCTTGTTTTCCTTCCCTGAATGGAAAGCAGGGCTGAATGTTCCTTTCTCCACACTTTGTAAATAGCAATAAACACCGCAAAAATCATAAAAGCTAACCTTAAATCAGAGGAAAGCTCATATGATTTTATTGGCTCAGGGAAATAAACATGGAGAAAATCATATAAAGTTGGCAGTAAAAGAAGAAGAGTTACCCACTGAAAAACAACTCTTAAGATAAAATCGGTGAGATATTTTAATTCTTGTTTCATTGGTCATTACAAATAACACATTGATAGGTCGGCAATTTTTTATCAATTTTTTTGTGTAAACTTATTAAGTGTGTCGATAGATTCCGCACAGCGAGCATGAAATCCAACGCCATCTGACCATCGACCTTTTCAAAAAGCTGCATACCAACTTTATTACCCTTCCGGCTCGTGGAACCATGGAACCCTACGTTGTGTCTAAGCTTCATAAAATCAGCTTTGTGTGGTGCTATTTTTTCTTCAACTCGAGATATCTCTGCTTGATGGTCTGGGTATTTCTTTTTCCAAATTCTAAACACGTTTATTGAATCCTCCCTATCATCTATTACAGAATAAAAATACGAATACACGATTTCCAAAAGGAGACTGGCCCATTCTTTAGCTCTAGGGTGTTTAACATTTCCCTTGATAATTTCGAAGTATATATCCAAAAGTAAGAGAAACTTGTGCATCCTTTCTTCTGTTAGTTGGTATTCTTCTTGAATGTCGGCCATAGTTCTTTTCAACTCGCTTTTGTGTAAGCCTCCTCATTAATAACCCAGGACTTCTCTTTCTTAACCAGATAAGGCGGACTGTCTTCTACATACCCGAAGCCGCTAGCGTAAATAGTGCTTACTAAATTCGCAGCAAAGGGTTGAGTGCTATTTTCAAATATCGGACTACAAACTCCAAAATCCCATTCATTCTGATCTATCTCGTTTGATTGCTGACTGAAGAAAGCTGGCTTGCCATTTTCACCCATGGTAAACACCAGTCTATATTTTTTATTGAGACGTAGGGAAAACCCTCCATAAACCTGATAGTTTAAACTTGATTGAACAAACTTTTTTGCATAAGCAGTTAAAAAATTGAAGTAACTGGTTATAAATTCAACAAGTGCGAAGGCGTTTATATTCAATACGTCTGAAGTACTGTCTCGATTCAAGCCCCAATCTAAAAATTCTTGAATTGTTCCCCCTACAGCGATAACCCCATCCTTATCTACATATACAATTTTTCTATCACCATTTGTCGATTCCCACGCGGTACCTTTGGGTTCTGGATATTCTGACATAGCCGTGTGTAGATCCCACCCCATATGGCGAAGTGTGGGTGGGTCTTTTATTAGTTCGTAGAGGGTATTTTCACCCTTTAACCAAAAATCTCGAACTGAAACAGGCTTTTCTGGAACTGCAATTAAATAAAAAAAATCTGAATCCTGATCTAGTCTTTCACTAAATCTCGTTAGAATGTCTTTTTTTTTGGATTCAAGGTCCAATGTTTTTGTTGGCGACACATTTTGTAAGGCTAAAATTTGATCTATTTTTGCTTCTAAACCACTAAAGGATTGTTCCGACAACTTACCTTTTTTACCAGAGAGAGTGTAGGCGATAGATTCCTGGATTTTCTCAGCGCTCAACAAATGTTTATTCTCCGCTCCATCACGAAAATATACTCCCAATAAACGACCATGAAGAAGTGAATTATCTTCTGTCACCCATTGATCCTTGTTTAAAATAAAGGGATAACATCCAATATCTTTAGCGTCGGGTACTTTTAGCCAAAAAACTTGATTTTCCTTGGAACCAATAAAACCATAATTCAAGAAGCCAGATTGAAATGAAGGGGTCAAAAAAGATGATAAAGTATCAAGCCAACTTTGTAATTTAATGCTTTCTTGTTTAACGCCTTTGACTTCATCTACAAATTCCAGGTTGAATTTAGAAGGATCAAGTTTAGGCTTTAATCCAATAACCACATAGCCACCACCACTGTTAGCTACAGAACTGAAGTCTTTTAACAACTCTAGGCGGGATTTTTCTCTGCTAACCGTGTTGTGCTCATTATCAGGATAATACGGCTTCTCCCTAAACTCAAAATAAGATGTTTCAATCACCCCTAAAAATCCGGACGGGTTACCGGATTCTATTATTTTTTCAATTTCATCAAGATCGAGTTCTTTAGTTTCCATATAACGTTTATCCAAAATGTTTGTTTATCTCCTCAGCTAGCTTAAATACCGCAGTCGAGGGGTTTCTTTCCACCTTGCTTGTCTTATATATCCGTTTGGCGTTTCTAATTGCTTCAGATTGCTTTTCGATTATCTGAGTGAAAACACTACAGTTCTTGGTGTATGGCTGCATTCCTGATCTTCGAAAATGTCTCTCGAGTTTAGTGTGGTAATCGTTGCGGGGAACGCCTGTATTCAAAACTTGAAAATGCAGTAGGTACCAAAGCTCAAAGCACTCGTTACTCCAGGCTAATAAGATATTATTTTCTCTAGCCAGTTTTATGGCGGCCTTAAATTTGTCCGGATTTTGATCCCAATATTCATCAACGTCAAAGACACACCAGCATTGATCTCCATCCTCCTCATAAAATTTTCCGCGAGATCTTAGTGCTTGTTTTTCTTCGACAACTCTTGCGATTAAATCCCAAGGAGCTAGTCTTTTGAAATTCTTGTAGTTGATGACAATCGTTCTTGAGCGAAGAAAATCCTTGTACTCCTTAAAATACGTAGGCTCGGCTATCTCACCGTTACAATAAATATAAAATCT
>JAHJBU010000052.1 GCA_018813375.1 Patescibacteria group bacterium | reverse complement strand
CACTAGGGTAGCAGCCAAAATGACTGCTCATACCATGGGTCAAGTAATTAATTTAATCTTAGGAAGACCAAAGCTAGCTCTTGCCAATTTAGCTGTATAATTAATTAGCACAAAGCGTATATTATAAGCGATTTATAACTATCCTGAAATATCTGAAATATTAAATTTTAAATTAAATAACTATTGCAAGAATTATTTTAAATCGGTAAAGTGTGAATATGAATAATAAAGACCTCGCACAACAAGCCTTAGAAGAATCAGAACGCTCCGATCAATTTGCAGAAACACTTCAATCTTTGGAGCAGATCATTGAGCGTAATGCTAATCAACTAGAAGAATTAAATGAAGAATTAAAAAAGCGACGTTCTATGCTCCAAAGCTATTTTGAGAACGATACCAAATTAGCCGAGGCAGAAGAACAAGCTTTGCAGTACAAGAGCCAGGTGAAAGAAAGAAAAGGACAGCTCCAGCTAGAGCCTCAGGTAGTTAATCTTCAAGTCAAGGTTAAAGAATTAAAAGAGAGACAAAAAGAAATTCAAGAAACACTCAGTAATCATTTAGTTAATCATCATCGTATGACTAATGCAACTAGTTTTGATACTAGCGATGGTGATCAATGGGAATATCAAATTCATGCTAAAATAAAAGCTAAGCCTAAAAATAGCTAGCTAAATTTGTTTTTTTAACCCACTTTATTAGCTATTGGGAAAGACGCTCTGTCAAGTACTCGATTACTCGTGGAGAAATATTTTTCATTTTCTTTAGACTACGAACTTTTCTTTTTAGGCGTCTCTTTTGAGTTTTTATAACGTTTCGTTGCTGGGCTGGTTTAATGTTATAACGACGGTCTTTAACTACGTTGACGATATCTGTAGCCATAGTGGCTTTTTTAAACCGACGAATAAGGTCTCTAACGTTGTCTCCTCTTTGTGCTTTGATTACGATTGGCATAATAGATTTTGAATTATACATCAATCCTGAAAAAATGTCAGTCTTGATATGATTTCTGAATCTCCTTGGCTAATTTGGCTAGGTTTTTATCATCTACTCGTTTTGAACTATTAGAACAAAGATAGCCAGGATAGTACTCAAAATAATTATTCATTTTTTTACTTTCAATCTTGGCCCATTTATTCATATCTCCAGTACCATGCATGGGAAAAAGTTTGCTGTGAAGGTGGTCGACTCCAAAGCCTTCAAAAAACATGCCAGTGCGTCCTACGTCTTCAAAATAGTTATCCAAGATATTGGCAACTTTTTTAGTGGCCAGTATTAAGCCTGATAAAACTTGATCGCTTTGAGCAAATGCATAGCTACCAGAGTGGCTTTTTGGGATAACTATAGTAAATCCCTTAGTGTTGGGAAAAATTGATAAAAAAGCTAAATGAGTTTCATCTTCCCAAACTATATGAGCTGGTGCTTTTTTAGCAGATATTTGGCAAAAAATACAATCTTTATGTTCCATAGATTTTTTTAATTAATACTATTACTTGATTTAAAGACAACGGGGTTGCTTTTTGATTTCTATGCTTTCTTGAGCCATTAATTAGCATTTTACCACTAGGGTGATAGTACCAAGTGCCAATTGAATCTATTTTAATAATTTCTTCATGTAGGAGTTTTAGGTCAAGGTTTGCGTCTGGTCTTGCTTTGATTCTAATATGTCCTTGCCTTGAGTCTTTTCTTATTACGATTATGGAGCCGAGTTTTTGAGCTAATTTTAAGGTGTCATCATTTCTGGTTTCAACAGCCATGCAGGTGCCAGTTTTAATTTGAAAATATTGAGCTTTAGTTTTTAAGATTTCCTCTGCCTTAACTTGTTGTTTGAGTGATGAGTAAACGCCTCCAATGCATAAAAAACCAAAATGAAGTTGAGAATCATCATCGTGAAGTTCAATAAACTCTATGCCACGAATAATTTCGTGTAGCATAAAGTTATATCGATAGTGGTTGGCTTCTGGCCAAAAAACTTCTCCGAAATGATCTATATCAGTAACAAATTTAGTTAAGAGTCGTAGAGCCTTGTCTTGTTTTATATCTGGGTGGAGCTTACACAGATAGTCAAAAACCAAAGAAGTGGCGCTACTGTGGTCGTGACCTCTTTCTGGCTGATGATGGTCAAATTTACCTAAACCAGTGTCAACGTGTGTTACGTTTTTGGAGAGAATTTCCTTTTGCTTGAGTTTTTCTTCTGAGATTTTATCTCCGGGGTTAACAAAAGCAAATTTGGCGTCGCCATAGTGCTGAGTGTCAAATGTTTTTAATAACCAAGCTGAGCAGATTGCATCTAAGTCTGGTGCATGATGAGTCACAATTAATTTTCTAGTCATAAATTGAAGTATACAATAAAAAAGCAACTCACCACAAAAGTCTTCACTCTATTTAAGTTGAGATCAGTTGTAGTGAGTTGTCCCTCACCGGGTTGTATGTATTAATATATGCTATGTTCTATAAAATTCAAAGCGGTAAAAAGGATTGAATGAGCCGTTTATAATATTTTCTTCTCAAGCCAATATTTTTTAATATAGGATAAAATAATATTTGCAATTTTTGCAATAATTTTGAAGGGGAAAGTGATAATTTTCCAAGTTAGTGGAATTGGATCGTCCTCTCCTCTGACCCAAACAGAAACAATTAGCCATTTATTTTGATCGTTGAGGTGTTTGGCTACTACGTGTATTGTGCGTTGGTTGAGCGTGCGAATAAATTTAATTTGATCTGGTTTGTCACTGGGAAATGTTTTTTCTGGATGAGATAAAACTTGCTGAACTTGATCTTGGGAGATAGTCCGCAACTTAAGTCTATCTAAAGCGTGGGTGGTAAAGACTAGATTTTGATAGTGTTTATCCATGAGTAGTTAATCTCTTAATCACTGTTTGAAGATCTAATAATTCTGTTTCCTTGCTGATTCTTTTTTTCCACTCGATTTTATCTTTAGTGCGATCGGAAACAACTAATCTAACTGGATTACCAATTAGGTCTGCATCAGCAAATTTAACTCCTGCACTCTCATCACGATCATCCCACAATATTTCTACACCCGCTTTTAAGAGTTGGTTGTAAATTTCACCAGCTCTTTTTTCTGCTCCTGCTAATGAAATCAGCTGAACCTGAAAAGGAGCTACTGCTTCTGGCCAAATGATTCCTTTTTCATCATGATGTTTTTCAATAATTGCCGCCATAGTACGACCAAGACCAATTCCATAACAGCCCATGTAGTAAGGTTTTTCTTGTCCATCTTTATCAGTGAAAGTAGCACCTGACATTAAATTAGTGTAGTGAAGACCTAGTTGGAAAATATTTCCCACTTCGATACCTCTTTTTTCAATTAGCTTGCTCTTACCATCTGGAGCTAAAAATCCATCTTGAGCCATGGCGATATCACCCTCTATACT
>JAHJBU010000051.1 GCA_018813375.1 Patescibacteria group bacterium | reverse complement strand
TTTTTAGCTTATGTCCTAGCCAGTGTTCCTCCACATGATGTTAAAATTGAGCTAACTACTTATGGCATAGAGGTTGAAGAATTGCTTTATTATTGGGAAGAAATGGGTAGGTTCTGGTTTGATGAAAAATTTAATCAAAAATTGCTTACCATTGAAATACTTAGATTCCCAGGCAGAATAATTTTACTTTTTGATGAAAATAAAAAAAATGAACTAAGAAAACTTCTGTCAGAAGTACTGCTAGAAGAAAAACCAACTGATACTTTTTATGACAAAGCTGCTAAATGGCTTCAAGATAAAATTCCTTTAGAAATTGGCTCCTAACCTTTACGATTTTTCCAAACCAAGCTACAATACGACTTTACTAAGCTTTAACATTGCTTTTAAAAGCACCTATAGTTTAACGGATAGAACAGTGGTTTGCGGAACCACAAATCTAGGTTCGATTCCTAGTAGGTGCACAAAAATTTGTGGTTTTTTGACTTTATATGATCTATTCTGATAGAATAACTTATCTTACTTAATTTTTTTACAAAAAAAGGAAAAAATATGGCTAAAACTTTCGACGAACTTAGGGAATCTATTATGTATTCAGATCCTGCTGAAATTGATAAAGATGTAATACTAGCTGACATTGAAGCTTCTCTAGGAGATCGAGAAATTGCGCCTTCAATAGCTATCGCATTAGGAAATTTATTAATCAGTCGTCTTGAACTAGCTGCGCACGTCATGATCTCTGGGTAAAATTGTTTACTGTTATAATGTCTTGACTTTTAGGTGAGGTGCCGGAGTGGTTTAACGGCCAGCTCTCGAAAAGCTTGGTCCGCCTTGTGCGGAACGAGGGTTCAAATCCCTCCCTCACCGCAAAAAAATATCATTGAAAAATTAAGTAGCTAATTTAAATATAGCTCAAGATACTGCATGCCTATTTTTTGAATATGACATAGCTGTCTGAATGCATTATAAGCTTCGTTAGTCATTTTATTTTCTAAATTATGATCTAATAAAACCTCAATCAGTTTATCAGTAGATTTATCAACTACCCCTTCTTTAACCACTGGCAAACCAGTTTCCTCCCATGGTTCTAGGTCATCACTATCTCCAACCTGAATGATTCCATTAATCTGACTCAATATATCTTTGACTGCCACTGGATAGCCAAACATCATCATGATAATTTTTGCCCAAGCAGCCTCAATAGCCTGGTTGCCCCAACCTTCATGGGTAGGAACATAAAGAACACCATCTACAATTCCGCTTTTAGTTAAACTATAAAATGAGTGTTTACCAGCCAATCGATCCTCATTGGTGTATTGAGCATCTGCCACGATGTCGTTTCCGATAAAAACTAATTTTACGCCCATCTCTTTGGCATACTGTTTAATTTTTGAATAATATTCACTATCAAAATCAGCCGATTGGATAACTAACAAAATAATCTGGCTTTCTGAATCAAATGTTTTAAAGCTTCGTCCAATCCCATTTTTATTATTCTCTAGCTGCTTTCTTTTATCTTGAATGCTTTTCACGATTCTTATGGCTGTTTGATAGCCTTTATTGCTTCTAGTTCTAGTTGTAAGTGCCAAAACTAAATCATTTTCTTTAATGCCATATTTTTCTAGTAGCTCTTTTTTATCTTCTTGTGACATTTCTTCAACTTCTTTGTCAAAGTCGAAACCGTCTGGAATAAAGGTTGATACTACTCCTTTTCGCTCTTTTAATTCTTTTTGAGCTATAGTATTGATACAGATGTGTCGAGTATTTTCAAAGTCTGGGGCTGTAATTTCCTCCACCAGCTTGTTAATTTTTTCATATTTAGTGATATATTTTGTTGCATCAGGTCCTTCCCAAAAAAAGTCATGATGATGCAAAATAAATCTAATTTTTGGTCGATTTTTAATTACCTTGTGGACGGCAACTGCAGCCTGAATATGCAAAAATGGCAAAGCTGAAAGATTTCTAATATGGACTATATCAAGTCCATTTTCATCAATAAATGTAATCATTTGCTGGTAAATAGCATCAGCACCCTGGTGAATTTCTGCTAATAGTTCCTCTTCTTGTTGATCTCGAATTAATGCGCTTAAATCTGCCACATCCTGATCTAAAATTTTATCTCTTAAACAAGTAACTTTTTCACTGTGGTAATCTAGCTCTGGAGATTTTGAACTGATCTCACTTTCAGTAGTATCGGCTGCTAGAGAAAAGGTTTTTGCTCCAAATTTATTTAAAAATGAGTCAGTCTCTTGAGCTTGCAGAGAAACTCCATCTGTGCCATATAAAAAGTAGTGTATCTGTCCTATTTTTTTGCCCTCAATCAGCTTCAATATTTCTTCTGAAGAAAGTTTTGGTGTTTCAATTGTTGATGGTCTCTTTTTAGCTTCTTCTTTTCCAAGCATAATACGTAGGTTACCCATCAAGATAGTTTCAATTTTATATAGTATACCAGTGAAATTGTCAAAAACTTCTTCTCATTCTCATAATTTACTCTTTATAATAAATTTATATGAATACCATAGAATTTTTACGACCACCATCCAAATCAACCATTCCTTTTCTTACTCTATTTTCTTTTCTTTTGTGGTTTGTTATCGGGAGAATTTTCACTTACTATTTTCCCAGCTTTTACCTGACTGTCGATGATAACCATGTCCATCATTTTGCCTACGGCATCATTATGCTATCAATTCTTTCTTACACTTTTCTTGCCTGCCCACTCTCCCGTTCCTCACGCTTAAGAGGTGCCATTTTACTGGGGATTGCTCTTGCTTGGGCTTACGACGAATTTGCCATGTGGCTCACCCTTGAAAATATTTATTATGATCGTCGCAACTACGACGCAATTCTCACCATCAGCCTCATTCTTCTTAATCTGATTTACCTTCCCAGTTTTTGGGCTAAATGGGGCAAGCGTCTCGGAAAACTTATCAATATCCTCCTACTTGGACTCCCTAAAAAAATCTTAAACATTAAGTGAAATGGATCATAATTAAGTTTCTAAACTCTGTAACCCAATTAATTTCCTGGCTGCGATTAACCCAAAAGCTTGCAATATAGCTCCAACAGAAACTACAACCGTCAATCCAGTGGCATCATCCAAATAATGAAAAGCAAGTAAAATAAACAGCATAAAGCTAATCCTGCCTAAATTAATAAAAAGTTCATGATCAAGAACGTAAGCATAATTATCCTCCATCCGCCCATCACCCTGTATCTCAGTAGTTTTTGAAAAAATAGGAATATAGACAAACCAAAAAATATTACATGACAAAATCAAGGCAATTATATAAAATATCAGTGTTAGTTGGCTAAATTGAATCATTAACAACAACGCCGCAATCAAAAGCGGAAGAGTACCAAGCATTAGCATTCTAAACCTATCCTTAGAGCGCATCTTTCGCCCAATCACATAAATAACCACTCCTACCACAACTGCCAACACGGACTTAATCGTACCCATTACACCTTCATCGCCAAGAAATAATAAAGCCATAATCTCCATTACGGTTGCCCCAATAAAGACCACATGACAAACCAACTACTAAACCGAGCGCAAAAATATTCCATAAACTCAAAGTTTTAAAAAAGAAAAGAATCATTAATGAACCACTTTGTAAAACTGAGCTTGGAATAAAAATGTGACGAATGTTAATTAGTTTAATTAAATACGTATTAAGATAAAAACCCATCAGTAATGTGATATACACTCCTAAATTAAAAACTGCCACTGATGAGATATTGTTTGTACTTACAAACAAATAAGCATTAGCAAACACAAAAATTAAGTTATTGGCAATAATCTGACAAAAAATAGACAGCACTAGCTTCCTCACATCTAATTGAAGTTGTTTAAACACAAACAGCTCGTAACGCAGTCTATTAATTAACATTTAACTAGCAAGAAATTGACGCTTGAGTATACCATGAGATAGCATGCCAGACATCACTCCGAGGTCAGCAGTGACTTGAAGGAGAGGGAGGTAAAACCAACCCCTATCCAAATATTGCACATTTTTCCAGATTGCCCACAAACAATAAACTCCCGCACTCAATAAAACAAAACCCATACACAGTATCCAATGTAGGCAGAAAAAAACAAATGCCAGTAATAAAAATAATAAATATCTAAATAAAACTAGATAAACTTTAACCCTAATTATTCCAGCTTGAGCATCTGACTGCGCCATGCTTCGCACGGTTTTATAAAAATTTCTCAGTGAATTAATGGGCAACCAGCTGACTTTAGCTTGAGCTGCAAACCTAAGCTGATAATTTTTCTCTATTAGCTTCTTAGCAAAGGCGTAATCTTCACTTACTCCTAGGGTCTCATCAAAGCCACCTACATTTTTCCAAACTGCTTTTTTTATTAACATTGACCGCGTGGCAGGTAAAAAATGCTTAGGATCAACTCTATCTGGCATGACTAACATATATGGTACAACTGCTGATTGGAAATCAGTTTCTGGAATGGCATCATAATATCCTGCTACCACATCAGCCTTGGTTTCAGCGATTTTGTTTTCAGCGGTCTTGGTTTCAGCGATTTTGTTTTTAGTAGTTTTGTTTTCACTAGCTTTTGCGACTAATTTTTCTAGCCAATCTCTATGCGGCACACAGCCTGCATCGGTAATGGCAATCCAATTATAAGTAGATTTTTTAATCCCAAAATTACGCCCCATGCTCCGGTTTCCTTTTTTAATAAAAACTTGCAACGGAAATTTAAGATACTTTTTTTTAAACACTTTAATTAATTGAACTGTTCCATCAGTTGAGCCACCGTCGACAATGATTACTTCATTAGGTCGTTTAATTTGCATTAACAAACCAAATAATAAAACTAAAATTGTCTCTGCTTCATTTAAGACTGTGACAACTATTGAAACTTTCATTTTATCCCCCACAATTTTTCATACACATTGGCTACCTTACTCCAAGTTTGTTGCCCAGCCCATTTTTGAGTATTTTTAGAATATTGATCTAAAATTTTAGGACTACTTAATAGCTTTAGAATTTGTTGACTCATCTCCTCTACATTTGATCCCACTAACATCAACTTTGACCCTGGATAAGTTTCTAAATAGCGTTGTTTTAAAGGATGAGAATAAAAAGCACATATAATTTTCCCCAGAGCTTGCGCTTCTAAAATAGAAAGATATGAAGCTGCCCATACCAAATCAGCTTTTGCTAAATATGGAGTAACGTTTTTAACCATGCCAGTCACCCTGCCTACTTTTTGACATTTGTACTTATAACTGCCATCTCCAACCCAGGTTATTTCTATATTAAATATTGATTTTAATTTTTTAGCCAAAGATAAATATTTTTCAAGATCGTTTTCTTTTTCTAATCTACCCACAAAAACAATTTGTATTGTTCTATCAGGAGCATTGATTTCTATGAGTTTTTTGCTTTTTAGCTTTTTTTGAATTTGTTTGTTGCTAGTTTTTACTCCACCATAAATCACCGCATTAGGCTTATCCCAATAAAACTCTTTAATATAATCACCAACATGAATAGTTTTTAAAGCCAACTTACTCCACATCCAACGTGCAAGCTTACTTTGCCAAGACACTGGATATTTCCCTTCCCAGCCGTGAAAAGTTAGATATATCTTTGACCAAAATAAAGGTAAAAGTGGAATCAACCACCAGTAAACATCATGGGCATGAATCACGTTTGCCGTAAGGAGAAGTTGCGATTGCCTGGCTACTTGGCGCCAAAGGGTGAGTTTATAACTAAGTTTATTGTAATATTTGGTCTCGGTATCAATTCTAATAATTTCAACCCCATTTTTATTTTCTTGCAAAGGCAAACTTGCATCATGGTGCACAGTCAAAACTAATACTTCGTGTCCTCGCCTAACTAATTCCTTATTTAAAGCCCCAACATGAGTTTCTACCCCACCCAAGTGAGGCTCGTAAAATGGAGTGATGTGTAGAATCTTCATCAGTTATACAGCTTGCTTAATACACTTGGTGTAAGCATGAGGGTTTATCCTTAGGTTTACCATGTTGCTTGTATTCTATATTTTCTTGTTTTTACTTGCCAAACCAATCTGTGCCAATGAAATTTTATTAAATGATAATTTCAATGATAATAATTTTAATGACTGGACAGTAGTTAGAAACATGCAGTGGCATCATCCCGAGAGACCTTGCTTTAATAAAGGTTATCCTACAAAGTGGGAAATTAAAAATGGAGAACTTGGTATTACTATTGACGGCAGTCCTTGCACTACAGAAATTATTCCTCAAAACTTAGATCTAACCGAGGTTAATAACTATGAGTTTGAGTTTGATTGGAATTTTCTAGAATCTCCTCATATGGATCGCAATCTTTTAATTAAATGGCAGGATGAACACAATTGGTATGGGCTACATTTAATGGATAATAAGATTTTATTGCAAAAAGTCGTTAATGGTCGATTAGAATCTTTATATGATAACTGGGGTTATTACCAGTTTGAGACAGACCAACGGTATCATTTTAAAATCAGTGTAATTAATGACCTAATCACGACATGGATAGATGACAATCAAATTTTTCAAACTTTAGACAGACCACCATTTTTGACTGGTTACAAAACACTGGGGTTCCAAGCTAGTAGTGGTAATATTTTCCGCTCAGTTTCCTTTTTTGATAATCTAATTGTGAGCTCACTAGATATAACTGGGGAGAAAAAACTAAACGTTTCTCTATATAAACAGCATGATCTAACTTGGAAAAACCAAGAATACGACCGTGCCAGAGATTGGGCAAAAAAATATACTCTCCAACGTTGGGGTTGCGCCCTAACTTCTGCCACCATGATTCTTGATTACTATGGCATAAACAAACTTCCTTCTGGTCGTAATCTTGATCCCAGCAAGCTAAATGCCTGGCTTAAAAATCAGCCCGATGGTTATATTGGACAAGGATTAATTAATTGGCTAGCTGTTTCTAGATTAAGCCAATTAATGAACCAAGAATTAGGAACTCCTGTTTTGGAATATCAGTGGTTGGCTGGCAATATTAAAACTGCAATAGCAGAAATTGATCAAGAACAACCAGCAATTTTACAAACTCCTGGACATTTTTTAGTAGCCAGTGGCTACACCGCTGATAAAACTGATTTATATATCAAAGACCCAGCTTATAGCTATGATCTTTTTAGTCAACATAAATCTGAGATTCAATCTATCCGCGCTTACAGACCTAGTCATACTGATTTAAGCTACTTATTACTAGTTTATGACCCAGAAACTAAGCTTACTTTAATTGATGAAAGTGATCAAATTCCAGCTGATTTAAACATTTATACAGAGTACATTTCAGAATACATTCAAGATTCTCTAGATAATTTAGAGGGTCAATCAGAAATCAGCATGATCCAAAGCCTGGCTAAACCAACTACAGGAAAATATTTAGTGAAAATTGAAAATGAAAGTGAAGAAAGTAAAAAAGTTGAAATATATAGCTATGATAATCTGGGTCAGGTTACAATCCTCTCACAAGAAGTTTCAGGAACCAAATTGTTTTATCTAAATTTTAATAAATCTGAAGAAAGTCAACTAACTGAAATTACTAATCAATTCACGCTACTGCGGGACTTACTTAAAACTTTATATGAGTCTGGAAAAATTACTACTAAGTACGCCTATGTAAAATTAGATCAACTAGCTAAATATGCACAAAAAGATGAGCTAAATCAAGACAGGTACCAAAAATTGATCATTAAAACTGCCCAAGAACTAGGAGAGTTTGTTCCTTACTTAACTGTGATGCGTAGTCTAGCCCCCTCTAGCTGAGCTAGCTCTCCACTGGTAGAGCGGAGCTCTATGACATACTCATTACTGCCATTATGCAAAATCAAGTCGGTGCGTGAAACCCAAGTGGTTGTAGAAGAATTATGCATCACTTCACTGTCATAAAAAATTGCACCAGTGGTTTTATTTTTAAACCTAGCTCTAGCCTCACCACCCACAATATTTAATGAGGCCTGAAACTGAACATTTTTGATGGCCGGATAATTAGCCGTATCAATAGTGGTTTTTGTTCCCCCTACCTCTATCCATTCGCGAGAAGTAGTGTTGCCACTGCCAAGATAAATAACATACTCTTTAGCGCTATTGGAAGAAGCTGTTTGTGTGATAGTTTTAGTGATTGTTTGTGTTTGTAAATTGGCGGATAAAGTTGCTACGACTCCAGAAATTTCATCTAGTTGCTCTTTGAGTTCAGTGATTTTATCCGCCTCAGTTGCCACTAGCTCTGGATCGGCGGGAGAGGTTAACTCTGATTTTGATTGATCTTGAATAATCGGGGGCAAAATCACTTTAGCAACTGGTTTGGAAATTAAATAAACTGTCCATAAACCAACTACATTTACCATCAGGGCACCAAGCAAAAGAGTAATTAAATTTTGTGGCAGTTTTGGCATTAACTTGAGTATAGCACCATCTAAGTAAGTGTTATAATTAAGCCCTTAGGTTTGATAAGTTGCGCTAATTAGAGCGTACAGCTGGTAAAAGGTCACTTAGCTCAGCTGGCTAGAGTGCTGCATTCACATTGCAGAGGTCAGAGGTTCGAGTCCTCTAGTGACCACAATTGCATTTTTATAAATAGGAGGTGTCGCATAGTGGTCAATTGCACACGCTTGGAAAGCGTGAGCCGTAAGGCTTCGCAGGTTCAAATCCTGTCACCTCCGCATATCAGTACTACCAGATAGAAAATAGGACAGATGTAAGAACTAGTTAGAACCTGAACAACTATGAAACTCACTTTATATACACTTGCGGGTCTTCCGTTTTCAGGGAAATCAACACTCTCAAAAAAAATTGAAAATTATACTAATAGTATGAGAATTAGTTTTGATGAGCTTTGGATAGAATTAGAATCTCAAGGTATTAAAGACTTAACATGGGAATTTGTATCAAAGGAAGCAAAAAAAAGAATAGCGCACTACCTTAAACAAGGAAAATCAGTTGTATATGATGATACTAATGCAAAAAAAGAACATCGTAGCTCTCTAAAAAATATTTCGCAACAAAACTCAGCCAATTTTCAAGTTATTTATTTAGATATAGATGAGACAGAAGTAATAAAGAGAAGAAAAATGAATAAGACAAATAAAAAAAGGCATAGCGTTAACAACAAAAACTTCAATTCATTGATTGAACAATTTGAAATACCCACGTCATATGAACATACTATTAAATACGAAGCAAGTGATAATTTTGATAAATGGGCTGAACAGAATTTAAAAAAAAGTTCTAACTTGGTACATACACCTCCGCAACAGTTGAAATGATAATCTTGACCTTTTTTGATGCTTTTACTCATATTTTCTAATTACTAAAAACCGAATATAATACAAAGTAATGAAAAATAAGCAGTTACTAGAACAACCACACGATCCTCTAGTTTTTCAACAAAAACAAATTAGACGCATTTGGTATAAAAATAGCTGGTGGTTCTCTATTCTTGACATTATCATCACCCTTACAGAAAGCCCTACTCCAAAAACATACTGGGCAAAAATGAAGTCTAGAGATCTTCAGCTAGATCAACAGTTCCCATTTTGGGAACAGTTGAAACTTAAGGCTCAAGACGGGAAAATGAGAAATACTGATTGCGCAGACATCGAAGGAATTTTCCGTATTATCCAATCTATTCCTAGTAAAAAAGCAGAGCCTTTTAAGCGTTGGCTGGCTAAAGTCGGTAGAGAGAGACTGGATGAGATTCAAGATCCCGAGCTAGCCATGAAACGAATGAAGTCTATTTATCAAAAAAAAGGCTACCCAAAAAATTGGATAGAAAAAAGAGTTAGGGGTATTGCCGTTAGGAATGAGTTAACTGACGAGTGGAAAACCCGTGGAGCTAATGAAGGCAGAGATTATGCCATTCTGACCAATGAAATAATGCAAGGTACTTTTGATTTAAGTGTTAAGCAATACAAAAAATTTAAAGGATTAGATAAAGAGAACCTTCGTGATCACATGGTAGATATTGAGCTAATCCTAACCATGCTGGCAGAAACAACTACAACCAAACTTCACCGTGACCGCGAAAGCCATGGTCTTAACAAACTTAAAAAGGATGCTAAAGAAAGCGGCGCTGTTGCTGGTAGAACCAGAAAAGACATTGAAAGCAGAAGCAATAAGCCTGTGCGAAGTAAAAATAATTACTTGCCAAAAAAATTAAAATAATAACAATGACCAGTTAAAAAAAAAGCAATGGGTTCTAGCACTCCTTTTTATAGTGTTCTATCTATCCTATTTTGGGTATAATCACCTCTAGAAAAGTGTAGTGGTTGTGGGACACTATTGTTCCAAAACCACATGATCCGCATATGAAAATATATTTAGTTCGCCATGGGGAAACTCTGGGCAATCAAAAAAAAATCCATCAAGAACCCGACAGTCCACTTTCTGATATTGGATTAAGCCAAGCTCATTTAGTGGCTCATCGCTTTAGTAAAATTTCATTTGATGCATTATTAGCTAGCCCTTATAAAAGAACTCAGCAAACAGCTAGCGAAATTTCTAAAAAAACCAATCATCCAATTGAAACCATAAAAGATCTTCATGAATACGACCGCCCAACATCTATCCAGGGATTATCTTTTGAACATTCCAAATCAAAACAGGTTATGGACTTAATTAAAAAACATATTGATAATCCAAACTGGCACTATGGTAATGAAGAAAACTTTTTTGATTTTAAAAAAAGAATACAGACTGTTTATTTATTATTAGAAAAACGACCTGAAAAAATCCTAACTCTAGTATCTCATGGTCTTACTATTGCAATGCTAATTGGGCTAGCAATCATTGGCAATGATATTACTCCTGATCAATTCTTGTTTCTTTTTTACTCTATGAATAGTTCCAATACTGGTATTTCTGTTTTAGAGTATGAAAAAGCTTTTGACAGTAATGAGAATCGCTGGAAATTACGTACTTTCAATGATGATGCTCATTTGGGTTAGAATTAATAAATAATAATGAAAACTAAAACCACAAATCAAACCACTCCATTTAACCTCAGCTGGAAAATCGCCGGCAAAGCTGGTGAAGGCGTCATGGTAATCTCTAAAATGGTAGCTAAAATCTGTAAACGACACGGTCTACAGGCTTTTAACTATCTAGAGTACCCCTCTCTTATCAAGGGCGGGCACCAAACTGGACAAGTTTTTGCCAATAATTACCAAGCCAGTTGTCAACAAAAATCTCTAGATATCTTAGTAACTTTAAACAAAAATGGCTTTAAAGAACACCAAGACGAAATCACCCCAGAAACTTTAGTTATCTACAACTCCGATGCTGGCCCCTTAGACAAAAAAAAGTATGCTCATTTAACAAAAAAAATCATAGAAATTCCCTTTCTTTCTCTTACCAAAGAAAAAACCGGCTCTGTCAATGCAGCCAACATAGCTATCCTAGGAGCATCAGCTTATTTTTTAGGTTTTGATACTGAAATTTCTAAAAAAATTATCAAAGACGAGTTTGAAGGTAAAAATGAAAAAATTATCAAAGATGATTTAATAGCTTTTAAAACTGGTTTTGTGGCCGCCAAAAAACTAGGCCAACCCATTAAAAAAACTCCCCAACTAAAAGACAAGCAAATTTTACTAACTGGCAATGAAGCAGTTGGCTTAGCAGCCATTGCTGCTGGAGTACAGTTTTATAGTGCTTACCCCATGACTCCCGCCACAGCTTTATTACACTATTTAGCTGCACAACAGGAAAACTATCCTTTAATAGTCAAACACTCTGAAGATGAAATCGGCGCCATCAATCATGCCTTAGGAGCATCATTTGCCGGAGTTAGAGCCATGACTGGTAGCTCTGGAGGCGGTTTTGCCCTGATGGCAGAGAGTGTTTCTTTAGCCAGCATGGCTGAAATACCTCTAGTGATTCTCGAGGCACAGAGAAAAGGACCTGCCTCAGGTTTGCCCACCTGGACAGAGCAGGCTGACTTAAGCTTTGTTTTAACTGCCGGGCATGGTGATACTCAAAGAGTAGTTTTCACCCCAGGTACAGTTGCAGAGCATTTTGAGCTCACTATCAAAGCTTTCTATTTGGCAGAAAAATACCAAATCCCGGTTTTTATTTTAAGTGATAAATTTATTCTAGAGTCTCATCAAACCATGATTAAGCCAAAACTAGAATATAATCATCCGCGCCAAAGCATAATTAAATCTGCTCCCGCAGATAATTCTTTCCGGCGCTACAAAATAACTAAAAATGGTATTTCTCCTCGCAGCATTCCTGGACAAGATCATGGCTTGCAGCTGACAAATTCTTACGAGCACGATGAGTTTGGCTTTGCCACAGAAGAAATTAAACAAACCACATCGCAGGTAGAAAAAAGAACTCGCAAAATGAATGACCTAATTAAAGAAATAGTCCAACCATATTTAGTTGGTCCTAAAAAAGCTGAGGTTACTTTTGTTTGCTGGGGCTCAACTATTAATGTGGTTTCTCAGCTTATTTGCAATCAATCACTAGAAAAAAAGAAAACTGTCAATGTTATTCACCTACCGACCGTATGGCCTTTTCCCAAAAAAGAATTTACAAAATTAGCTCACAAAGCTAAAAAATTGGTCATGATAGAAGGCAATCAGTCCGGCCAGGCAGAACGTCTGATTAAACAAGAAACAGAAATTACTTTTGCAGATAGAATCCACCGCTATGATGGTAGACCTTTTTATGTAGAAGACTTACAAGATTGGCTTAAATAAAAATATGTCTTGCACTATTACTACTAGCTCTATAAAATCTCCAATTACTCCCACTTGGTGCCCAGGCTGTGGAAATTTTATGATTCTTAATGCTTTGCAAAAAGCATTTGTTGAGCTTGAGCTAGAAGAAGCCAATACAGCCATTTTTTATGGCATCGGCTGTAGTGGCAACATGGCTGACTTTAATCGCGCCTATGGTTTTCATAGTTTACATGGCAGAGCCCTGCCTAATGCCATTGGTGCCAAATTAGCCAATCATAACTTAAAAATAATTATTGTTGCTGGTGATGGTGATTTTTATGGCGAAGGCCTCAATCATTTCATTTCCTTGGCTAGAGGAAATCATGATGTAACTATAATTGTTCATAATAATAGTCGCTATAGTTTAACCACAGGTCAAAGTTCACCTACCACCAAAAAAGGAATTAAAACCAAGTCCACTCCCATGGGCGTAATTGAAAAACCCCTCAATCCAATAACAACTGCCTTAACAGCTGAGGCCAGTTTTGTCTCCAGAGGTTACAGCACTAAACCATCCCAACTGATTCAATTAATTAAAGCAGGGATTTTGCACCCTGGATTTGCCTTGATAGATGTCATTCAGCTTTGTCCTAGTTTTAATAAAGAAGAAAACCATCCCTTTTTTGCAGAAAGAATTTATGATTTAGCAGAAACAGATCATAACTCAAGCGATAAAATGGCAGCTATAATCAAAGCTCAAGAAACAAAAAAAATACCGCTCGGAATTTTTTACCAAGATAAAAAATCTGTGCCTTATCATGCCCAGTTACCACAAATAGAAAAACAAAGCTTGATAGATCAATGGTCAGCTGAGATTAATATAAAAACAGCGATGACTAAGTTTAAATAAACTAGCTTATCTGATAGAATAACCCAATTATGAAAAAAATCATCCTCTTCTTTTTTGTACTAGGCGCCGGACTATATCTTTATAATAAGCAAAATCCGACAGTCTCTCCCGCATCAGAACCCAGCCCCACATCAGAACCCAGCCCCACTCCAATCGTAACTGAAAACAATTCAGAAACTACTCAAGAAAACATTAATGCACAATTAGTTTTAACTGCTACGAAAAGCGGTCAAACTGCACTTGAGCTCTTAGAAGCTAAGGCAGAAATAGAAACTAAAGATTATGGTGAAGCCGGCGTATTTGTCACCAGCATTGATGACATCACTAGTGATAATGAGCATTACTGGGCTTTTTATGTAAATGATGAATATGCACAACAAGGTGTAAGTAAAACTATCTTAGAAAACGGCGACGTCGTTAAATTTATTTATGAAGAAATTAGCCAAGCGGAATTTTAAATTAATTCTTACTGCGATTGCAGTTTTTATCTCTAGACTAGGCTACCTACCAGCTAACGTCAGTCCTTTGGGTGGTTTTGGATTTTTTGGTAGAAATAAGTGGTTATTTTTTGCCACCATTATTCTATTTGATTGGCTAGTGGGTGGTTTTTATCCTGGATTTTGGGTAACTTATCTTGGTTTTGCCATGTATCCATTGCTGGGCAAACTAGCCAAAAACATTCGTTTAAAACTAATTTTATTGCCGTTAGCCTCATTCTTATTTTTCTTAATCTCAAACTTTGGCGTGTGGTGGTACTGGTATCCTCATACTGTAACTGGACTAACCACTTGCTACTTACTAGCTGTACCTTTTTATAAAAAAACTTTAACTGGTGATTTAGTCTTTGGCTATGGATACTTACTTGTCAAAAACTTTCTCAATTCTAATCGCCTGGCCACCAACCACCGCTTGCGCCAATTTTTTATAAGCACTGTCTAATATTCTCCCAAAAGTAGGTTGCGAAACATTCATTTGCTGAGCGCTGTCCACATGATTAAAACCATCCACGTCGTGCAGTTTTAAAGCCTCTAGCTCATCTGAGAATAAATTAACTTCTTCTAACTCCCTCAAAGGAATGCCCGCAGGTTTATAGTAATAAACATTGGGCTGAAAACACAGACAACGTGGTTTTTTTGGTCTAGGCATATCTTATTTTTATAAACAGTTTACGCCCTTCATTGGGGTTTGGCATTTAGGACAGTTAGTTTGAGAACAAGGATTACCTCTTTGATGAGATTCCTCGTGTCCGCACTTAGGACAAGTGCAAACATTAGACCCTAACGGTCTATTGCCCTGACCTAATCCACAACCTCTTCCGGCACCCCTGCCGGTTCTGGGTCCTTGACCACTTGGTCCTGTGCCATCTAAATTTGGCATATTCATCTCCTTTCTTGAGTTTATTAATATGAATATATATTCATTATATACTTAAAATACCAATTGTCAACATAATACACTTTATGTAACTAATTACTGGTAAAAGTAATCTATGACTAATTTTTTTGTAGATTTAATTTTTCCAAAATTTTGTGTAAATTGTAATAAATTTAACACTCTCTTATGTGAAAAATGTTTTGAAAAAATTAACTTTTATCCATTCCCTCTTAAACCAGAGATTGATGAATGTTGTCTAGAAAACATCATTGTTATGGCAGAGTATGAAAGTATAGTGAAAAAACTCATCACCACTTTAAAATATCAAGGTATAAAAAATATTGGTCAGACTTTGGCTAGGATGATTTATTACACAACTAATTTTCCTCGAGTTGACATGATTACTTCTGTACCACTTCATAAAAAAAGACAGCGCCAACGAGGTTTTAATCAAGCTACTGAAATTGCTTTAGAGCTAAGCAAGATCACAAAAATTCCTTTTACAAAATTATTAAAAAGAACTAAGCACTCACATCCCCAGGCAAAAATTAGTGATAAAAATAAACGACTAACTCATTTAAAAAATACTTTTATTATCAATCAAAAAATACTCAACCTAAAATCTGTGCTTATTATTGATGATGTTACTACCACTGGCACTACTTTAAACGAATGTGCTCAAATTTTAAAACAGGTAGGAGTTAAAAAAATCTACGGCCTAACTGTTGCACATGGAAATTAAAATTATTGAAGATTATTTAAACAATAGTAATCGTTGTCACTGCCGTTGTCAAAATCGCAACTATCAGAAGAACTACTTGGACCATCTGCATTGCCAGAACCTAGTTGCTCTAACTCTGCGCAAATGCAGTAGGAGTCAGCATCGCAATGAGTGGTATAAACATAAGCTCCACCCTTAGGATCAACGGGAATCAGACCGTTCATATGAGCATCAACTGCTACTACACAAGTCGCGCCATAACTAGTATTTTCTGCATACTCCTGTTCCAATGCATTTTGCCAAGCTTTTATGTCACCCCTACGCCTGGCATCTCTGCCTCTTTTTTGAGCAGCAGTAAACCCAACTACAACAATAGCAATTAAAATCCCGATAATTGAAATAACAACTAGTAATTCTAATAAGCTAAATCCTGTATGTTTACAATGGTAAAAACGACTTTTTTGTTTCATAAACTCATTATGCCCGCCAACCTAGTTAATTGTCAATCTAAGTGTTATAATTTGGCAATTACGGGGATGTATTGATTCGACGTAATACGCTCATTAATATCTGCAGACCGTCTTTGATTTAGAGACGTTAAACAAAATCAAAACACAACTGTCACAGATACAGTTCAAAGCGCTAAGAATTGGGCTACCGACATGCTCGCCAAGAGTATGCCTCAAGTAGCTCCAGCTTACGCTTCAGCTCACGTTTTATACGCTTAGCTGACATTTATGGGTCTAGTCTCACTAGCGCTAACCCATAGGTGAAACCTCAGTTAGTGTGACAATGAATTATTGCTTGCCATGATTCATTTAAGACTTATGACAAGCCTTAAGTAAAAATCGTTTGTTTATTCACGTTTTACTTAATATGAAAAATAAACTACGTCTGTAGATGGTATTATTGTTCGCTTACGGACGCGGGTTCACTACCCGCCATCTCCACAATGATTGATGCAAGGGTTAAAATCAACCTTTTAATCCTTTTTTTGCCACTCCTCTGGAAGCTCATACAGATCAAACTTAAAAGCACCACGGCTCTTCTCAAATTAACGGGGTAAAAAAACGATCCAAGGTAGGCATGCTAGAGCCATTTTTCTAATGTAAACTTCTTTGTTTTTAAATCCATATCCT
>JAHJBU010000050.1 GCA_018813375.1 Patescibacteria group bacterium | reverse complement strand
AGCGGTACGCGAGCTGGGTTCAGACCGTTGAATATTTTCGGCGGCTTTCTCGAGTAATCGAGATCGAATAAATCGACTCATATCGGAGAACTCCTATATACACATTTTAACCTGTCGTGTGATAGGATAACTCCGAGGGAAGTTGTATTCCTGTCAGTATGAAAATACTGGCCCAGGTGGTTCGTCACCATCTGGAGGATAAAGGAGTATTAACCCCGTAGAGACTTGTTTATTTTACGAATAAACAGAGCTTTCCAATATTTGGAAGGTTAACACGTCGATCCCCTTATAAATGAACACATAAGGGTGATGGTATAGTCCATACTTCTAGTAATAGGAGATTTTATATGCGTGAGACAGGTCGGCCTCTATCCGCCGTTAGCGTTCGATAACTGAGGAGTTTTGATCTTAGTAAAAGTTGCTACATCTCGTAGAAATACGGGAACGAAACACTTGTCCAAATCGGTGAAATCCTGTACATTTGTATGACCACGGTCCTGGGGTCGTACAGGACAATACCGAGGGAAGATAAAACTGTGACTTCACAACAACGTGCATATTTAGCTGGTTTTTTAGATGCAGATGGAAGCATGATGATCCAATTACGACCAAGAAAAGAAATGAGATTTCTTTTTCGGCCAAAAACGATTGTCGTCTTTTATCAAAATTCAAAAAATCATGAAATTTTGAAAGATCTTCAACAGATCATTCAAGCTGGCTATGTTTACAAACGCAATGATTGTATGAGTGAGCTGAGAGTAGAAGGTCATCAGCGAGTTTATGAATTACTACGTAAGTTATATAAATACTTACGATTTAAACATAAGCGAGCAGACTTAATGCTTAAGGCACTTAAGATTTTGATGAAGAGACGCTATTCTTTAGATGAGTTTTTAACCGTCTGTGATTTAGCTGATCAAATTTCTAATCTTAATTATACGAGCAGAGCTAGAAAATATACAAGCAAGTATGTGCGTCAAGTTTTGAAGAATCATAGTATTATCCCTGTAACGACTGGAGTTTCCGCTTAGCGGAAACAAAGATGGGTTTAAAATCCCATAACACGGCAAGCACCTAAAGAGTTAGCTTAGTTGAAGCTAACTACGGTGAAGGTATAGTCTATGCCCCTAGTAATAGCGGGAAATACATGACGAGAGGACCAGATTGAGTCAATCCCTAGTGTTCCTGTTGTCCCTATCAAGGGCAGCGCAGGGTAGCTACATTGATCCAGGATAACCGCTGAAAGCATATAAGCGGGAAGCCTTCTCCAAGATTAGTTATCGCCATTAGACTCGTGGGAGACCACCACGTTGATAGGCCACCGGTGTAAGTTTGGCAACAAGCTAAGCCTAGTGGTACTAAATGTCAATTGAACACGATAGTTCGTATTTTTGGCTGTGTTGGCTTTTGATTTACCTCGTGTAGGTCAAATGCCAAGTTTATGTGACTTTTTCTCTTCACCTTTTAGTGAACACTGGTACTTTAAAATTTTTTTTGGGATTAAATTAAAGTCACTCTAGTTCTGGTCTCTGGAGCGCGGTGGAACCAACTCTTTCCATCCCGAACAGAGTCTTGAAACGCCGCAGCGCTAACGATACTATACGGGCAACTGTATGGGACAATAGGTCGAGGCCAGAACTAGGGGGATTTTTTTGTTTAAACAAAAATTATCCCATTTTTACCACAGCCTCTGGAATCAAACTTTGTAGTTCTTGCTCTAGAGCCTGACAGACCACCTCTCCCAGAGGTGTTAAGCGATAAGCTTGTTGGTGTTTCTTTTTTTCTAGTTTGTTCCAGTCTTTAAGACCACCTTGTTTCCGCAACAATTGTTTGTTTTGAGGTTCTATCAATCTTGCTCTTACTAGTGGGATAAATATATCTCGTTCCATCAATATAGGGGAAGTTAGTATCCCTTGCTCAGTTTTAAATGAGCTAAATGAGGTTAGTTCTTCAAATTTAACAAAACCCTTAGCTTGTTTTAATCGCTGGAGGTAGATCACCAGCGTATCTTGATAAAAAGCCATTTTTTGTTCAGAAAAATTGGTTGCCAGGTTAGCATAGTTAAAAACTGCTGCCCAATTTAATCCACTCCACCAAGCTACGAGTAGCTCATCAAACTGCACTGCAATTGAGCGGCGCAACCATTTTTTACCCTTAGGAGTCACTTCTAGGTGTGTGCGTTCAGCTTTACCTTTTGTTACCACTACTTTTACCCATTTAACTGCCAAAGAGATCATATGCAGTAGTCTCACTTGGGGAAATTCTGATTCTAAACGGTACTTAGCAGAAACATTTTTTATCCCTGTTAGCAGTTCATTCTCTTCTGGATCAGGAGTTATTAGCTGTTGGTTGAGTTTTTTGACTTGTTTTAAAGTAATGTCTTGTCTTTTGGTAGTGAGTTTCACATTTTTGTTGGCGATGTAATCTAGAAATTTTTGCATATCTCGTAAAAAAGCAGGTAGTTGAGTTTTAATTTGGCCAGATTTTTCATCAAAATCAATTAGTAATCCTTCTAACTGCTCATTTTGAGCTAGACCTAAACTCCAGCGGACTTGGTGTAGCTCGCTCCACAGATTTATTAGTCCCTGCTCTAGCATTTTTGAGCTTAATTTTTTGTTAGTTAAGTTTTTAAGATTATTCTCTGCCACAGAGTAGCCGGGATTTAGCTGGAGTGCTTGTTGAAAAAACTTTTTTGCTAAATCTAACTGAGCAAGCTGAGCTAAAGCGGAGCCAACATTTGCATACCAGCGGAAGACATCGCGCATCTTTTTGGCAGCTGGGAGGAGACTAGTAAACTTTTCTAGAGCAGTCAAAGCTTGACCATCCTGAAGTTGCTTAGTTGCTTGGTTGTAGACTTGACTTTGATGTTGGCTCAGCCCATCACCACCCATCTCACTAGAAAAGCTATGAAAACTATAAGCTATCTGCTTTTTTGGATTGCCCAGAGACTTCCGTTCTTCCAAAATTACTTCACGGGCTGTTTTAAACTCAAATTTTTTCTGTGGTTTATCAAGCCATTGATTTGTGAGTTTTTTAGCTGCAGTTTGTCTCTTTTTTGTCTTAGAGTCTAACGATTGATGCTGACCGATATATTTAGAAGCTTTTTCAATGAACTGACACTCTATTGGGCCAGGTTTATTTTTTTGATTATTGGTATTAAGCTGACCCCAGCGCTTTACTAGTCGCAACAGTTTCTCTACATGCTTTTGACTGGTGCAATGAATTAAAACCTGTTGGAATTTGTGTTCTGCTTGGTTAAAATTTACTTTTCCTGTTATTGACTGCAGATATTCGTTGAGTGATTTGCTCATCTTTAGCTCTTGACCAAGTAGTGCAAACGCTTGCTTGACTGCGGCTAGATCATAGTGATCTTCTAAAATTTGTCCTTCAGGGCGTGATCCAACTACTTTTTTAAGTTCTACTGATAAAAAACCAGACTCCATAAGTTGGAACTGAGTTGGTCTTTCTGGAGGTAAATCAGGATTTTGTTTTAGTAAACTCTTCTTAAAAGTCTGTGCAAAGCCTGGTGGGAAAGCTGCTGTTATTCCACCAGTAATCATCCAGTGGTCTTGGTGAGGTGCTAAGCGAGTGATTAAAGTCATTCCAGATTTTAAATCATAGGTGGCGAGATTTTCTTGTATGTAATAGTCTCTCTGGGCAATTAGGTCAGTTACTCCTAAACCTTGACCCAGCTCAATCTCTTGCACTTCAAAAAAAGAAAATACTTGTCGGTCAACCCAGTTCTGGTAATAGTTTTGTTGATCAGTATTTAAATCGGCTTGAGCTATAAACATCTCCAGGGGTGTTTGGCTACCTACCAAGCCCTCAAAAACAGCTAGCTCTATAATAGAGCGTGCATGCAACTCTTCCATTGCTCGTTGACCATTTTTGTCTGGTTTCAAGCCAAAAGAATAGTAATCTAGATAAGCATGAATATACCACTCACCCCAAGATTGTTTGGTTACCCACTCAATAATTGTTTCAATCTTGCCGTTTTTTTCGATTTTAAACTGAGAGTTAGACGAGGAAATACCAGATGAACCTGGTGTAGAGTTTGTGTGGTGGGAGTCTGTGTCCATACAGCACTTTTTATATTTTAACCCCGATCCACAAGGACAAAGTTCGTTGGGGCGGATTTTAGTCATAGGGGTATTTTAACAGGAAGTGAGGTAAGATTTAAATTTACTTTAATTTGATAACGAAAGCCTTAGTTTGGAGTTTTATATTGTTTCGGATTTTTTTTTGTTATAATGCAGTCATGAGCAAATGGCATACATGGCTTAAAAAAAGAAAAGCTATTTGGTGGTGGGTGCCAGATACAACTAAATTGAGAGATAAGTCTGTTCTTGAGGGGGTGATGAATTATGGTCGCTGGCAAGATTTTTTAGATTTAAAGCAACGCTGGGGTCTTGAAAAGATTAAAAGATTATTTACAGAAATGCTTGGAGCGCGTAGATGTAACTTAAGACCACCTACTAAAATTTTGTACAGTGAGTATTTGCAAAGACATGCATCTTAATATTTTATCTGATTCTCAACAAAAGTTAATTAAATTAGTTAGTGAATTTGGTAATGATTTTTATTTAGTTGGCGGAACTGCTTTAGCGTTACAGCTTGGACATCGTTGTTCAATTGATTTTGATTTGTTTAGTCTATCAAGTTTTAATGGTGATGAAATTAAGAATAGGGTGGGAAAATCTTGGGAAATAAATATGCCTGATCCTTTATATATTGTAGCTATGAAAGCTTATGCTTTGGGTCGTAGAGCTAAGTGGAAAGATTACGTAGACTTATATTTTACTTTTAAGAAATATAGCTTTGGAGAAGTAACTGCTTTAGCTACTAAAATTTTTGGCAATGGATTGTTTGATGAAAGATTATTGCGAGAACAACTTGTGTACTATGACGATGTAGACTTTGGAGAAGCAGTTGAGTTTATGCCTGGATTTAAAGTTGGCGAGGGGGAAATCAAGGACTTTTTGTTAAAAGTAGCTACGGCTTGATTAGAGGTAGTTTATCCCTAGCTTGGACAGCACCATAATACAGGCAACTGTATGGGACAATAGGTCGAGACCAGAACTAGGGGGATTTTTTTGTTGGTTAAACTAGAGTTGGAGGAACCTTAGGCTTTGAAACCGAAGAAGATTGAATGGGCGGTGGTGAAGTTATCGGAATAGCTGACGAATGTTGAGAAACCTGAAAGGTTGAGGGCGTTGAGGGAGCCAAGTGAGTTGAGTGGTTTTTAGTACTTGCTGAGGTTGGAGAAACAATAGGAGTTTTGAGCGTTGAGGACGATGCTTTGTTTAATTTTTTTCGATTAAATATAAATTTTATACCAAAAAAAGTTAATCCTAGAAGTAAAATCGTCATAATTATTATCAAAATTTTGTTTACCAATGCCTTCTTTTTTAGAGTATTATTTAATTCATTTGGGTTAGCACTTGTATCGCTAGAAACAAGATTGGCTTCATCTGAAGCAATGTTTTTTTCATCCGCAATAGGACTAGCCTCGTCCGAAACAAGACTTATATCTCCTCCATTTTTTTGAGATTTATCTAGATACTTAATTTCTGAGGTCGGTTTAGTATACCCAGTCACGGAATACGTCTCTGGCACTGGTTTATATTTTTCTTCATTAGCCTTCTCGAATGTGTCAATAGGAGTAGCTGGAAATTTAACAATTTTCAAATCATTTTCTGACTGTTCATTAACTACAAAACCAATCCCATTACTGGGATAACTAACCAAAGCTTGTGAGGATACTTTTTTTAAATATGATTCTGGTTTACCTAAAGATTTATAATACTGTTTATAATACTCGATTTTATTTTCAGGAATTTTTAGCTCAAGATAAATTAATTTGTCATTAAGATCTGTTTTGACTAAATGAGGTTGAGAAAATTTAGATGAATCTAACAAGTAATTAATCTCGTTGGGATTTCCTTTATCAATAACTTGACCAGCCGCTTTAATATTTTCTGAAATATATTGACCAATTTTTAAATTTTCTAAGGAGTTAAAAAAATCAGTGCCTGCTTGTACTTTGCTATTAAGAAAAACAAAAAGCACAATGGCGAGAAGTAAAATATTTATTATTTTTTTCATATTTTATGTTGTGCAACCCGCATCACCATAAAACGGCGAATCTGGATGCGTAGTTAACCATTCATATTGTTTATTATAATCCTTTATTTTGCAGGGATCTTCTGAGTAAATTCTAATAGCTTCAGCAAAAAATTCTTTACAGTTAGTTTCTCCATATTCTGAAACAGGGGCTTCATCGAAAATTGCATCACCTTCTCCAACATCTTGACATCCTACTACTTCATTGAAGCTTTCTACTGAGCAACTACCGCCAATGCTGACTGCATAATTATGACCCATCTCATGGCTTATTGCCCCTGCACAGTCACAGCCATTTTTATGACATGTTAAATCTATGTTGCGCTCTTCTTCTTTATACATAAAAAATCCGCACAGAGATGTTCTATCAGAAATTTGGAATCCATCTGAAGTATAATTTTCGTTGGTATTTTCACAATTAATAGTCAGAGTTGTTCCTGAAATCATTAGTTGCTCGTTTTGAGAAAGAAGTTCTTCATAATAACTCTGATCATCATCAGTACAACTATTTCCCCATGTAATTTTTGCAGTTCCTCCAAATGATTGCCATTGTTCGTTTTCGCAAATCATATATTTTTGGTTAGTTGACGATCCTTGGCAAAGAATTCCATCATATGAGCATTGACCACCATAATAAGACGGGCAATTAATCCGACATTTACCTCCAATACATTTAAGCCCAGAATCACAGGTGGCGTTGGCACAATTTGCATTTAGAGTAGCTCCAGCAACGTAGTTTGGATCTACCTCGCAAAATCCTCCAAATCTACTTTGACTATTTGCTACACACATATAGCCAGCTTCGCAATCATTTGCTTTGTTTAGAACGCAGTTT
>JAHJBU010000049.1 GCA_018813375.1 Patescibacteria group bacterium | reverse complement strand
TAAGTAATAAAAACTTATCATCTTTAAAAATTAGAGCTTTAATAGAAGTTACAACCCTAGACATAAATTTCTCCTACCTTCTATTTTTATCTACTTTTTACCTGCTCTTTGATCCGCCTGCATTCTACCGATTCTTCGCCCCATCATCTGCTGTTTTAATTCTAAAGTTCTTTTTAGACGAGGATCATTAACGCTATTCCTAGCCCCAGTTAATTTGCGCTGTTGAGAGTACATGGAGTTTAGTTTTTGTTTTAGGCTCATGTCGGGCTGACTGGACTTGAACCAGCGACCTCACGCACCCCATGCGCGCGCGCTACCAACTGCGCCACAGCCCGTTTTTCAAACTTATTTTAAATTTTTAAGAGCAATTTCTTAGTTTTACTACACTTTGTGTAATAAAACATCAATTTCATACTTCTAAGCTAATTAATTATACAGTACTATGATTTCATATAAACAATAAAAAACCCAAAACCCACTGCCCCAAAGAAAGGAATTTATGGCTAAAAACAAAAGTAAAAGTACTAAAATCGAGGACACTAACCCAGTAAAAGAATCTGAAAAAAATCAAGCGGTTAATATTGCTATGCAACAAATAGATAAACAACATGGCTCTGGCTCGATTATGAAAATGGGAGATTCGCTTAAAGCTAATAAAAATTTCCCTTCTATTTCTACTGGCTCACTTTCCTTAGATCTTGCTTTAGGAATTGGCGGTTTTCCCAGGGGAAGAATTGTTGAAGTCTACGGCCCAGAAGCTTCAGGTAAAACTACTTTGTGTTTACACGGTATTGCCAATGCCCAGAAAAAAGGTGGGGTTGCCGCTTTTATAGACGTAGAACATTCCCTAGACCCCATCAGAGCTGAAAAAATTGGAGTAAATGTAAACGACATGCTAATCTCCCAGCCAGATTATGGTGAACAGGCTTTAGAAATTGCAGAAACACTAATTAGATCTGGAGGAGTTGATGTGGTAGTTATAGATTCTGTTGCAGCCTTAGTGCCAAAAGCAGAAATTGAAGGAGAAATGGGTGATCATTCTATTGGCCGTCAGGCTAGGCTTATGTCTCAAGCTATGCGAAAACTAGCTGCAGCTATCAATAAAACTAATACTCTGGTCATTTTTACAAACCAAATCCGAATGAAAATTGGCGTCATGTTTGGTAGCCCAGAAACCACCAGTGGTGGAAATGCACTTAAGTTCTACGCTTCACAACGCCTAGACATTAGAAAAATCGGCAACATCCAAGAGGGAGAAGAGATTATTGGTACTAGACATCGAGTTAAGGTTAAAAAGAATAAACTCGCTCCACCTTTTAAGGTCGTTGAGTTTGATATGGATATAAATGGTATTTCTTGGGTGGGAGACGTAATAGATGTTGGGGTTAGTAAAAAAGTACTTGAAAGATCTGGAAGTTTCTATAAATATCAAGGTGAAGTCATTGCTCAAGGCCGTGAGGCGACTAAAGTTAAATTAATGGAAAACTCAAAATTACTACGAGAGATTGAAAAAGAAATCTGGGAAAAAGTCAAGGCAATAGATTAAACTTTCGCGTTAAAAGCACTTAAAAATCTTCCGTGCCAAAAGCCCTCCGCATTGACTAACTCGCTGGCGCTAAGTACAATAGTGCTTATCTTGCACACAAACAGCAAAATTAGTGCATTAATATTAGAGATATGAAGTACAAAGTTAGCAACATTTATTTTCATTCAGTACCAGATGGTGCTGTATTAATCAACTAAACTTCTCAATTCTAGTAGCTGTTGTGTGTAGTAATATTATTTGACTTAAACTAACTACGGCAAGGAGAAATATGTCTTTTTTTAGTAATTTATCGAGTTTATTTGATTCACAGGCTAAAAGCGGTTCTAAACCAAGCAATCTCAAGATAAAATCTAAGCAGGATCAAAAAACTGAAGCTAAACCACCCAAAAAACAGGCTCAGCCTAAACCAATTACTCCAATTATTAATACTCAAGTAATTGTTGTGGAGGCTAAAGCCAAAGCTAGGGAGATCATTGTTGAGGCAAAAGATGAAGCTTTAGCTGTTAGATCTGAGGCTGAAAATAACGCTCGTGAGCTCAATATTAAACTCGAGAGACAGCAGCAGTCTTTAGATGACAAGCTATCTAAGATTGAGGATCGCTTGAGTAGTATTGATAGAAAAGAAGAACACCTTGATCTTCAAAAACAGCAATTAGAAAAATCTAAACAAAAACTAGCTGATAAAGAACAAAACATTCTAACAAAACTAGAAGCTGTATCTGGAATGACTACGCAAGAAGCAAAAAAACAACTTTTTGATGATTTAGAAAAACGCCTCCGAAAAGAAATGGCTCAACTGATTCGTCAAAAAGAAGAAGAGGCTACTCAACAGGCGGACAGTCGGGTTCAAGAGATTGTTGTTGATGCAATGAAGCATGGAGCCACTGATTACGTGGCTGAGTACACTATTTCTACAGTTGAGCTACCTACTGAAGAAGTTAAAGGAAAAATTATTGGAAAATCAGGTAGAAATATCCACGCCTTTGAACAACGCACTGGAGTTGATGTTGATCTAGACGCTGACCCTAAATCAGTTAGACTGTCTTGCTTTGATCCAGTTCGCAGAGAAATTGGTAGAATTTCACTTGAAAGGCTTATTAGAGACGGTCGTATTCAACCTACTAGAATTGAAGAAATCGTAGAAAAAGTAGAAAAAGAAATTGATAAAATCACTTTTGAAGCAGGTAAAGAACTATGCCACGAAATAGGGATTTACAATCTCCCCAATGATTTGATGAAAATGATCGGCAAATTTAAATACCGCTTTTCATACGGCCAAAACTTAATTGCACATACTCTGGAAGAAACTCGAATTGGGATTAAACTAGCTCATGAGCTTGGACTTGATGTAAATATTGTAAAGCTTGGTTGCTTACTTCATGACATTGGTAAAGTTTCTGATGAAGTAGAAGGTAGCCATGTTGAACTGGGAGTAAAGATTGCAAAAAAATTCAACTTACCCCAAGAGGTAGTTGACTGTATCGCCCAGCATCACGAAGATGAACCTTTTTCAGGACCTGAGCAAATGACTGTCTATGTAGCTGATGCCATTTCAGGAGCAAGACCTGGGGCTAGATATGAAAACTATGATGAATATGTAAAAAGATTAGAAAAACTAGAAGAAATTGCTAATAAATACGAAGAGGTTGAAAATTCGTATGCTATCCAGGCAGGCAGAGAAATTAGAGTCTTACTCAAACCTAATCAATCAAAAGATGATGATGTTACAGTACTTGCAAGTAAAATTAGAGATGAAATTAAAGACAACTTAACTTATCCTGGTACAGTAACTGTCACTGTTATTAGAGAAACTAGATCTCAAGCAGTGGCTAAGTAATAAATAATTATACCCGAAGGGCACAGGTGAAAAATATTTTACTAATTTCACAAATAGTTTTATCAATTCTTATTGCCACCCTAATCTTACTACAGGCTCAGGGTACAGGCTTGGGGTCAACTTGGGGCGGAGGTGGTGAAACTTATCACACGAAACGAGGGCTAGAAAAAGTATTATTCTACTTAACTATTGCAACCATCACAATCTTTGCCGCAGTATCTCTAGCTATCATCATGGTTTAAAATAAAGCCATGCGCAAGATTTACTGGTACGTCACCACTTACTTTAAAAAACATGGCTGGGTGTTGATTACCTCTATTGCAGGAGCTTTAATAGTATTTTCTTTTTTTATTTCTATAATTGCTCAAAAATTAGAACAAAAGCCCAGCCGTTATATCGGGCTAATTGGCAAACACACCCTGTATAGCCTTCCTCTTAATATTCAAAACCAACTTAGTGCAGGATTGACTAAAATAAATGATGACAACACTATTAGCCCATATCTTGCTGAACGTTGGGCTATTGAAGATGGTGGTAAAACTTATCGATTCGTAGTTAAAAAAGGAATCCAATGGCAAGATGGTCAAGAGCTTAAGCCAAGTGATATTGAATATAATTTGCAAGAAGTAGAAATTTTAACTACTCCCAATGATATTATTTTTAAACTTCCAGACGAATATGTGCCTTTCCCCACTGTAGTCTCAAAACCAGTTTTTAGAACTGTGCAAAAAAAATACCTTGTATTTTTTAAACGACCTATGTTAATCGGAATTGGCAAATATACTTTAGAAAACTACAAACAAGAAGGTCAAAAAATTACTGAGATAGTTCTAAGTAGTGCCGAAGAAAAATTAATTTATCGTTTTTACTTTACCGAAGATGAAGCAATATTGGCTTTCAAAAGAGGGGAGGTTGACGAACTCCCGGACCTATCTTCACCACATGATATTGCTACTTGGCCTAACGTTGAGGCTAGTCAACGCCTGCACAATAACCGCTATTTAGCTGTTTTTTTTAATAATTCTCACCCACTTTTCCCCAAAAATATTCGCCAAGCTTTATCATATGTGACTAATAAGCCAGAGGGAAAAGAAAGAGCTCTGGGACCTATTAATCCTGATTCTTGGGCATACCTAGAAGGTGGAAAATCTTATATTCTAGACACAGAGCGTGCAATTGAAAGAATCCTAGATGAAATTCCTTTTGAACCACCGCACATTGAGCTGACGACCACAGATAATTTTGTGGCTGAAGCTGAACAAATTAAAAAAGATTGGGAAAAATTGGGCGCAGAAACTTATCAAGCTTGTCTAGAAGGAGATATTGTTTTAGATAAAGATCAATGCGTAAATGCTCAAATTCAAGTAAGCATTAGAGTTACTAATTTTCCTGATACAAGTAACTTCCAGGCTCTCTTAATTGGTCAAGAAATTCCTCCTGACCCAGACCAATATAATCTCTGGCATTCAGAACAAAGCACTAATTTTACTGGTTACAAAAACACCCGCATTGATGCTCTATTGGAAAAAGGTCGTAAAATTGCAGAAAAAAATGAGCGTAGGGCTATTTATCAAGAATTCCAACAGTTTTTATTAGAAGACGCCCCAGCTATTTTTCTTAAACATTTGACTAGTTACGAGATTAAGAGGAAATAACGTTATAATAGAACTATATAAAATAGAGCTATATGAAAAATGTTTTAATTATTTTTGGCGGAAAATCTGGAGAACATGAAGTTTCAGTTAAATCTGCAAAATCCATTGAAGAAAAAATCAACCCTGCTTTATATAAAACTACTGCCATGGGCATTACTCATCAGGGATATTGGCACTATGGCGCCACAGTAGAGGGTATAACTAAAAATGGAAAGGTTGTCTCGCCAGAAAATCCATCACTTATCCCAAATAAACAAATTTTAAACTCTGACATTATTTTTCCAATTTTGCACGGTCCAAACGGTGAAGATGGCACTATGCAAGGCTTATTAGAACTATTAAATGTAGCTTATGTTGGATCTAGAGTGCTTGGCTCTGCACTAGCCATGGATAAAATTATTCAGAAACAGGTCTGTGCTTTTTACAATATTCCTCAAACTAAATACGTGGGTTTTTCTAGTTATCAATGGCAAAATGTGCCTAACTTAATAATTCAAAATATCGACGAACAACTCAAATACCCTTTATTTATTAAGCCAGCGAATATGGGTTCAAGCGTAGGCGTTAGTAAAGTTAATTCTAAAAAAACTCTCAAAGATGCTGTCTTAGAAGCTCTCAAATATGACCATAAAATTATCGTTGAAGAAGGTGTAAATGATATTAAAGAAATTGAAGTTTCAGTGCTTGGAAACCACGAACCCGAGGCTTCAGTTTGCGGAGAAATTATCCCAAATACACAGTTTTATGACTACGAAACTAAATACATCACCGATGATATTAAAATAGCCATTCCAGCTAATATCCCTCAAAAAACTGCCAAGCTAATTAGAAACACAGCTGTTCAAACATTTAAAGCCTTAGACTGCATTGGATTATCGCGCGTTGATTTTTTCTATCAATCACAAACTGGCAAATATTTTCTAAATGAAATTAATACCCTTCCTGGTTTTACCTCCATTAGTATGTATCCTAAACTATGGAATGCAACTGGATTATCCTACACTAATTTAATCACAAAACTACTAGAGCTTGCTGAGGAACAATGGCAAGAAAAACAGCAACTTTCATATGAATACCAGCCATGAAAAAACAGGCTGAAAAATATATTCTTATGTGGTTGCGCTTGATAGCAAGACTACAAATCAAAAAAAATAAGCCCACTATTATTGGTGTCACTGGGAGTGCTGGAAAAACTAGTACTGTTAAAGCTATTGGTGAAGTTTTAAAAACAAAGCACTCAGTTAAATGCACTCTTAAGGGCAATAGTGAAACCGGCATTCCCCTTGAACTTTTAGGTATTCCGATTAAAAACTACACTGGCTTGAGATGGATTGGGGTCATTTTGCTCAGCATTTGGCAGGTTATTTTTTATTGGCCCAAATATGAGTTGCTAATAGTTGAGATGGGAATTGATAGTGATCAGATTCCTAAAAATATGACTTATCTATTAAAAATTATTAAGCCTATGGTGGGAATATTTCTAAATGTTAATAATGTTCATGGCGCAAATTTTTCAGGCAAAGATACAATTAAAGCTATTACTACAGAAAAGGGCAAGTTATTGTCTTCACTGCCAGAAAATGGCCTAGCTATATTTTCTGCAGATCACCACAGTATTGTTAATTTAGAAAAAAATATCAGGGCTAAAAAGAAAAAATTTTCTATCAATCAACATTCTGATATGCAGTTATTAAAATACGATGTCAGCTTAAATGGCACTAAGTTTGTATTTTTAGCTGGTGGCAAGCAGTTTGTCTTAAATTTAGCAAATCAGGTTCATTTCAAGGAAGCATTTGGAGGGTTTGCTTCTGCATTACTAGCTGGAGAATATTTTGGAGTTAATATTGAAGATGGAGTTAATGCTCTAGAAAAAAGATTTAAATTATTGCCAGGTAGGATGACTGTCTTAGAAGGAATTAATAATTCAGTAATTATAGATTCTTCCTATAATTCTTCTTTAGAACCTACCTCGGCCACGCTGAGGATGTTGAACCAAATTTCTGCTAGGGGTAAAAAAATAGCTATTTTAGGTGACATGCGTGAGATCGGTAAACAAGAAAAACAAGATCATGAAAAGTTAGCAGAGGTAGTTTCTAAAAATGCTGATGAAATAATTTTAGTCGGCCCTCTCACTGCTAAATATATTTTGCCTAAATTAAAAAAATTAAAATTTGCTAAGACCAAGATTCATTCTTTTATCACTTCCTATGAGGCGCTGGGAACTGTTAAAAAAATAATTGAGCCTCACGATTTAATTTTAGTCAAAGGTTCACAAAATACTATCTTTTTAGAAATTGTAGTTAAAGCAATTATGGCTCACCCAGAGCAAGCTTCAAAGATTTTATGTAGGCAGACTAGGTATTGGGAAAGGCAAAGGAAGCAACTTATTTGATTTACCGGGTTCGGTTGCGGAATCGTTAGGGAGAACAAGCTATTTACTCAATAATATTTGAAACATCAAACAACATGTCCTCTGAGCCGATAATTTTCGGCATTGTTCCATTCCACTTTTCAATAAATAACTTTTGGTTATCCAGGCTTATTTTTTGTAAAACTTGAGCATCAAGCGTTAGTCTTTGCAGTCTTTGCTCCTCTGCCTCACCTTGAGCCTGAGTAATTCTGGCGTCTTTCTGATGCTTTGCCTGTTCAGCTATATTTTGTTCGGTTTCCACTTTTACAGCTTCAATCTGCTTAGTTTCTATGGCGCTTATGTATTGGTCTGTAAACTGAATTTCTCTAATTCCCACAGAATCTAAAACCAACCCGTTTTCCTCAAATGTGGGTTTTAAAGCGTCAAATATTTCGTTCTGAACTTTAATTGACCCGTCACCAGTGTAAAGCATGTGTGCAGAAAATCTTCTGGGAACATTTCTTGCCCAAATCCTAGACTCTGTCTTTACAACTTTTTCAACCAAAGCAATTTCTGAACCGATGTTTTGTGCTATCCAGGCTGCTTTTGTCGAGTCAATACTGAATCTTACTGTGTAAAAAATATTTACTTGTTGTCCATCCTCAGTATTGGTATCCACAGGATAATCTTTATAGTCTGCTTCAGAAGCCTTTTGCTTATCTACTGTAGAAGTCTCATAAATTATTTTTTTGGTGTTGTATGACTTCGTATTTTCTACAAGCGGAATTATAAGGTGAGCACCTGGATCAAGCACTCTGCCTGTTACTCTTCCAAATCTAGCAACAACCGAAACTTCACCCGCAGAAATAATTCTAATTGACAATAAAAACAAGACTATAACAATAGCAGGGGTAAAATAACTAATAAAGAATTTCCTAAAATCAGGCATGCGAAAGTATTCGTTCATATATTAACAGATAATATCATACCTTACTAATTTATGTGTAGAAATAATCTTTTTATATTCTTTCTCCATATAAATGTCTTTCAAACTATCTAGCCTATCAAAAAAAACTAAACCATTAAGATGATCATACTCATGCTGGAATATGCGAGCGATAAAGCCTTCATATTCATCACAATGTTTATTACCCTCTCTATCTTGAAAAGTTACTTTTATTGTTTTTGAACGAGGCACTAAAGCTCTTACTCCGGGCATGCTTAAGCAGCCCTCCCAGTCTAGTTCAGTTTCTTCACTATAATGAGTAATTTTAGGGTTAATTACTGGAGTAGCAGGCATCTCGGGTGCATTTGGGTATCTCTCATTTGGATGTGACGCCATTATAAATATCTGTAACGACCGATAAACTTGAGGTGCAGCAATACCCACTCCATTAGCATCCATAACAGTATAAATTAGGTCATCAATCAAACTTTGAACAGCTCTTTCTTTTATAGACTTTACTCTTTGAGCTTTCTTTCTAAGAACGGGATGCCCTAGTAAGGCAATTTGTAGTAGGTTTTTAGTCATATTCATAATATCGCTATTATACTAAAAGGATTCAATAACCCATAGGAATACATTAACCCAAGCGATTTCATATCTGGGAAAAAGGTGTTGAAGAGGTTGTTGAATCTTGCATAATTGCCGGTTTTAAAAATGTGATATGCTTTTATCTGGAGATAAAAAATGGAAAATCAAATAAATTCTAGTGATCAAAGCATTAATCAGATTGATCAATTTCCTGATAAGCCAACTGAAATTAAAATCAAGTCAAAAATCAATTTTTGGATGGTTTCAACTGCAATTCTCACACTTTTATTTATAATAATGATAGGAGTATTTGCATCAAATTACTTTAAAACAAAAAATAGTCAATCTTATTTACCAAGTCCAACACCAGAAACTAATCAACCTCCAGCAGCTATTAAACAAGAGCTAACGAGTATTCCCACCACTACCCCAACAACCAATGTAAAACTTGAGGATTTTATAAATAAAGAGTTATTAGGAGAGAATAACAATTATTCTGTTTACTTGATAAATCAAAAAGGAGATACGCCAGAAAAAATAGGTGAAATTATTGTTTATGATAAAAAAAATCAAGCAGTAATTAAAATTACTGGTACTGTTTCGATCTTTGGTGCGACAATTGTAATTGACGACAACAAAGGAGAGTACGTCTTACTATCCACGGGGACAAACGTGTCAAGAACGATTATCCCTCTTTCTCTAGTAAAAGAAAATTTGGTTGCAACAAACTTTTGTGCGACTTCTCTCGACTTTCTGTTTTATAAAGATTATGTTATTTATGGTAATTGCGACACTTTCCAGAATCGTCCTTGGGCAGCTGGAGAAGCAGCTAGTCTTATTGCTCTAAACTTAAAAACTGGGCAAGATAAAAAAAATACTAAAATCTGATCTTACTCATCAATATGGACTTACAAAAATTGCCGAGGACACATTGCATTATCTCGAAACTTTTGTAATAAATGAAGAAGATTGGCAAAATCCTGACAATCAAAAGACTGTACAAAAAACCTACAGTCTTTTATCTTTGTAATTTTTTAGTTTTTTGCAATTCAAAGAAAAAAAAGCGATTAACCATCTAGCTTGAAGCTCGATCTCCTAATTGATCTGCCAACATTTTTTCGATTTTTATAACTTTAGAACCAAGCTCATCGCCTATTCGCCTTACTTTTGGAACTACATTATCGTGAATACTAGCAAGACCATCCCAGTAAACATCTACTGGCTTTTCAGCAAGTTCTGTATATTGACGGGCATTAGTGTCTCTAATACTTCCATATTTCTCTTGCAGTTCTTCTCGGGCTGTCTTATGGGATTCTTCATATTTGTTTAACAAGAGATCAAATTCATGTGTAACAGCAACTATAGTGCGAAACATGCTCTCTAAATAAAATTTAGCTCCCGGAGTCTTTTCATAGTTCTCAAATTTTCCAGCAGTCACCGCTTTTATTAAATCTTGAGCAAATGATTGATCCCAATTAGAAATTCTTCTTCTTAAATTTTCAATGGCTGGATCATGATATTTTTTCCGAACATCTGAAAAATTAGCGACAAGATTATCTAACTGTTGGATAATTTCTTCCCCGCAACTTCTTAAAAAATCCATACCTTGAAGCGCTTCGCCTGCTACTTGCTTTAACCTTGAAGGAAGTTCTTGAAATTGTCTCAGCTCAACATCTGATGATTTAATAATTGATTTTGGGTTCATGCTTGATTCGATTTTCATATCTTGATATTAAAAACTAAAAAGTCATTTCCTTTTCATGAGCTACTGCTTCAAATGTGGTAAATGCCTCGTCAATAGTATCTAAAATAACTTTAACTTCTTTATTTCTATCCTCAGCCTCTTGCATTTGAATTCTAAACATCTCTGGAATTTTTGCATAAGTCTGTTGAGAATCAGTCCATGCTTTTTTATACCCGTTTAAATACATATTCATATTATGAGTAATTCGAAAAAAGTCTTTATTTTCTTTAGCATCAAGTAATTGAAAAATAAATTGCTGAAAAAATTTTTGAGGATTCGGAAATTTATTAAGATAGTCCTGAGCTACTTGATGGAGATAATCATATTGCCCTAAGTTATTAAAAACCCCTGCATCTTTTTGACGTCTGTTAAATGCAAGCTCAAGAAATTTATTGGTAAGATATTCCAGCCCAATTAATCCTGTATGAAGTCCTGAATCAGCTTCATACCTAGCTGTATTGAAATTTACGGCTTGAGACACTTCAGATTCAGCCTCTAGTTTAGGAGCACCAGTCTCTTCTCTTACTAGACTTTTTCTAATTCTAGCAAAAAAGCCGGGCTTTTTTTCTTTGCTTGGTTCCCCTTTGCTTAAATTTTCTGCCATATCCTTCATAATACCAAAATTTCTCTTTAATTTCACCAGCAATGACTGCAATTTAATCTCTTGACTATCCAATTAGATTACTTTTTGTTAGAATATTAATATATGTCTAAAAAAACAAATATCAACTTTAGCTTGCCAATGATGGTCCTAAAAGAAGGTGAGAATTTTATTGCCTATTCTCCCGCAGTTGATCTTTCTGCTGTAGGCGAATCCTTTGAGAAAGCACAAGAAAATTTTAAAGAAATTATTAGTATTTTTTTTGAAGAGCTGGTCGAAAAAGGAACTTTAGAAGAAGTTCTATCTGAGTTAGGATGGGAAAAGAAAAAGAAAAACCTAACTCCACCAGTAGTAGTATCTAGCCAAATGCAGCAATTCTCACTTAATCAGCCCCTACCATTCGCATATGCCTAAAATTGTTCCGATTAGCTGGAAAAAATTTGAAAAGTTTTTGTTATTTATAGGTTGTGAATTTAAAAGACAGAAAGGCGATCATCGGGTCTACTGGCGAACTAACTTGAAACGACCAATAATTTTACCCACCTATAAACAACTACCAGTCTTTATTATCCGCAACAATCTACGCACGCTGGGAATTAACCACGACGAATATTTAGAAATTTTGAAACGAATTTAGATAAAATATTTATTGCTAAATAATTCTTTGCAAAAAGTAGGCTTTGTTTTCACCTCCTTCTTGTTTATACTTCTCTTCATATGAAAAAATTTTCCTTCTTATTTATAATATTAATTAGCAGTTTTATTTTTGCTGGCTGCAATCAAACAGCTTCTGATCAAAATATCAAACTCACTAAAAATATTGATCTTGATCAAAACCAAGCCGAACAAACTCCCCCTAGCCCTTTAAATAATAATCAAGAACAGAAAGACAACACTCTTATGAAATCATTAAATGATTTTGAGCCTATTGAGGCTACCCAAGCTACACTAACAACTACAAAAGGAGATATGACCTTTGCTCTTTTTAGGGACAAAGCTCCTCTGACTACAATTAACTTTTTAACCTTAGCCAAAGAAGGTTTTTATAACGGAATTATTTTTCACAGAGTGATTGAAAATTTCATGGCCCAGGTTGGCGATCCTCTTACTAAAGATCCAAGTCAGGAAGCCCGTTGGGGTACAGGTGGACCTGGCTACCAAATTGCTGATGAATTTCATCCAGAGCTAACACATGATAAAGCCGGCGTTCTTTCTATGGCTAACTCTGGTCCCAATACTGGTGGGAGTCAATTTTTCATTACTTATGAAGCCACTCCTTGGCTAGATGGCAAACATGCTGTTTTTGGTGAAATCATAACTGGCCTAGAAGTGCTCGGTCAGATTGAACAAGGTGATAAAATTCTTTCCGTCATCTTTAAATAATTTGTGGCACAATGTCTATATATGAAATCCAGGTGGATTATTATTCTTTTATTGATAATTTTTGTTGGATTTTCACTTCCAACTCTAAAGCTAGCTTTGACTAGTTTAAAACTAATAAAAATTTCCCAGCAAACTCTAATTAGCGCAACTAATTATGGACAAAATATCTTTATTGATAATCCAAAAAAACAACAAACCAATGCAGTTGAATTAAAAACTAATTTAATCAAACTTGATCAAACTCTTAATACTTTTATTAATCAAAGTCAGAAATCATGGTTGGCTAAAAAAATTATTAAAAATCAATATGATCAACTATATGACCAACTCACCATTGGACAAGACCTAGCCGTTATTGCGGAGAAAATTCTAACTGGAAAACAAAATTATGTTTTATTATTTCAAAATAGTGAAGAACTTAGAGCAACAGGTGGTTTTCTTGGTTCTTATGCAAAACTAGAGTTAGATGAAGGTGTGCTAACTTCTTTTGAAATCCAAGATATTTATGTTCCCGATGGTCAATTTAATTGGTTTATCCAAGCTCCAACTGGCGCAAAAGAATACCTAAGTGGAGGAGATGGCTTGAGACTGCGTGATGCCAATTGGCACCCCGATTTTCCAACTAGTGCTCAACAAATTTTAACCTATCTAGCTTGGGGAAAAGAAGCGGGTATTGATGGAGCTATTGCTGTTAATTTGCCTATAGTTGAAAAAATCTTAGCAATAACAGGACCGATATATATAAAAGATTATGATCAAATTGTTACAGATAAAAATTTTGCAGATATTGCCAGAGTTGATAGAAATCTATTTTTCCCCGGCAGCCAACAAAAACAGCATTTTCTTTCTACTTTCTTTAATCAACTAATTATTAAATTAGGGGATTTGGATACATTAAAACAAAAATCTCTAGCAAAAGAAATTATCAACAGTGCTTGGCATAAAGATCTCCAGTTTTTCTCGCATGATCCAGAACTTCAATTAATTTTTGAAAAACTACAGATTGCTGGACAATTATCTAAACACACACATACTACTTCTTTAATGTTAGTGGAATCAAACGTTGGTATTAATAAAGCTAATCAACACCTAGATAGAGCTGTGACTATTAACTTAGAAAAATTCTCTACTCAAATTAAGGTTGATTTTACCAATCACAATTATCCACCAACAACTAGTAATGAAAATAAAGACCAAGCCAATCACCTAACCTATGTGAACTATCAACGTTTTATTGTTCCTACAAATTTTAATGTTCAAGACATTATTTTTGATAATTCAAAAATCACTAACTGGAATGAGGAATTAATTACTAATTCTAAAAATAAATCTTTCAAACAAATTGGTTTTCTAATTACTATTCCAGAGAAATCATCTAAAAAACTCTTGATTAACTTCACTCATTATGAGCAGCCTGGGCAGAAAGCAATCTGGATCCAAAAACAAGCTGGCTTGCCACCAACCCTATACAATGTCTCTTATCAAGGCCAAGCTCAATCATTTGAGCTAAATAAAGATACGCTCGTAGAATTAACTCCTTGACTGCTACAATACGCTCAATGACCCAGCAGACTCAAGAAAAATCCAATGAACTCATAACTAGAGCTAAAAAAATATTAGCTGGTCTTGATATTAAACAAATTAAAATCGAGCTTGAAAAGCTACAAAAACAAACTTACCAGACTGATTTCTGGAATAAATCAGATGCTCAAGCAATAACCCAACAAATTGCGCAGTTGCAATCTAAGCTAGATCAAATCACAACAGTACAAAAACAAGCTCAAGATTTACAAACAATGATAGAGTTATTAACAGAGGCCGATGACGCCAGTATTGAAAAAGAAGTTATCTCTTTATTACCAAAATTTCATAGCAAAGTAAAAAATCTAGAGCTTAACCAATTCCTAAATGGCAAATATGATGCATGCGGAGCTATTCTTTCCATTCACGCTGGACAAGGTGGAACCGAAGCCATGGACTGGACAGAAATGCTACAACGAATGTATCTGAGATACTTTGAAAGACAAAATTGGAAGCATCAATTTATCTTGGAATCGCGTGGAGACGAGGCTGGGATTAAAAGCTGTGAGTATGAAATTGGTACTAATTATGCATATGGTTTTTTAAAACATGAAGCTGGCACTCATCGCTTGGTACGCTTGAGTCCTTTCAATGCTGATAATTTGCGCCAAACTTCGTTTGCATTAGTAGAAGTTTTACCACTTATAGAATCAGACAATAAAGAGATTGAAATAAAAAACAGTGATTTACAATGGCAGTTTAGCCGCTCTGGGGGAGCAGGTGGTCAAAATGTGAATAAGGTTAACACGGCAGTTGAGCTGACTCATGTTCCTACTAAAATCATTGTTAAATGCAGAGAAGAACGAAGCCAGATTCAAAACAAAGAGAGAGCCTTAAAAAAACTCAGGGCCATCTTGGCTAAGCAAGAAGAACAAAAACAAAAGCAAGAATTAGCCCAAGTTAAGGGCAAACATATACAAGCCTCATGGGGAACTCAAATCCGCAACTATATCCTTCATCCTTACCAACTAGTTAAAGATACACGCACTAAATATGAAACCTCAGATACTGCTGGCGTTTTAGACGGTGACTTAGATCAATTCATTAGAGAAGAAATCATAAAACTCTAGCCAACCAGAAATAAAATGAGTATGATATAAACATGTATAAAATTGAACTTAAGCAAGAAGAAAAACAAGAAGAAGCTATCTCAGCAGAAAAAGCTGTTGACGAAAGCTTGTTAACCGATAATAATGACAATCCTATGACACCTCATTTTCCCAAACTTATAATTATTTTAGGAGTGATCGCAGTAATAGCCGGAGCAGCCACTGGTTATGGTGGTTATAAACTTAAAAATAAATCTAGTGCCTTATTCCCTAGTCCATCAAGCCTGCAACGAATAGCTCAAGAAGGTCAGGTCAAAACTGGTGATGTATTTGGAGTTCAAGACGAAAACACATTTAAAGATTCAGCCCAAGGCTACTTAGAAGCTGGAGGAATTGATGGCGAAGGCTCTCATAAACTAATCAGGCCTGGTGGAGTTTCTCAAACAGTCTACCTAACCTCTTCTATTACTGATCTAGATAAATTTGTCGGCATGGATGTTAAAATTTGGGGTGAAACTTTTAAAGGTCAAAAGGCTGGCTGGCTAATGGATGTGGGTAGAATTGAAATAACAAATCTTGAAGGCCAAGCACCAAGCGCCAAGTAAACTGTTGGCGCCAAGTAAACTTGCATTACCATCTACAGAAACGCTACACTAAATCTGCCTATGATTATTTTTGACAAAGTCTCCAAAAAATTTTTTAACGATACCTACGGAGTAAAAAAAGTTAGTTTTCTAATTGAAGATGGTGAGTTAGTTTTAATTACTGGACCCACTGGGAGTGGTAAAACCACTCTTATGAGACTAATTACTAAGGAATATCAACCCGATGAAGGCCGAATTCTTTTTAATGATACTTATCTAGAAAAAATAAAACCTAGATTACTCCCAGATCACCGCCGTAAAATAGGAGTAATCTTTCAAGACTATCGTCTTTTACCTGAGTCCAATGTTTGGGAAAATATCGCCCTACCTCTTTTAATTGCTGGTAAATCACAAAAAAACATCGAGGAAAGAGTCACTGATCTATTGAAACTCGTTCATTTAGAAAACAAGGCAAATCTTTTCCTAAAAGAATTATCAGGCGGTGAAGCTCAAAGAGTCAGTATTGCTCGAGCACTAGCAACTGCTCCAGCAGTAATATTTGCTGATGAACCCACGGGCAATCTTGATCAAGAAACAACTTTATCTATTATTAGACTCCTTAAAAAAATCAATGAGCTGGGCACTACGGTTTTATTAGCTACCCATGACGTAGTGGTTTTAGATGATTTAAAAGATACCAGAAAAATTGAGTTAAAAGATGGCGAGCTAATATCTGACAGTCATAAAAAGAAAATCAAAAGCAAACCAAAAAAACTCAAGGATGAGAAGAAAAAGCTTAATCTGAAAAAAATAAAAAGGAAAATTAAAGAATGAACCCTCTTTCCTCAGCTTTTACCAATATTCGCCGCTCACCTTTTCAGAGTTTGACCGCCATAGTGATAACTACAATGACTTTATTTGTAGCCTACTTTTTTTCATTAATAATTTTAGGCACTCAACAAATCTTGAATTATTTTGAAACTAGACCTCAGGTCATTGGCTTTTTTGAACTAGATGCTTCTACCAGTGAGATTAATCAAGTGGGTCAGCAAGTACAACAAAAATCTTATGTCAATGACATTAAACTTATTACTCAAGAGGAGGCTTTATCTGTTTACCGCATGGAGAATAAGGATGATCCGTTATTACTAGAGCTAGTGACTGCTGATATTTTACCCGCGAGCATAGAGGTCTCGGCAGATGAAATTTCGTCTTTGGTACAAATCAAGAATGACTTAGAAACTTTAGATGAAATTGAGGAAGTAGTTTTCCAACAAGACATTGTTGACTCATTAACTAACTGGACAACATCTCTGCGGTATATTGGCATCGCTGCAGTAATGGTTCTAGGACTAACTTCATTTTTAATTATTACTGCTCTGGTGAGTATGAAGGTCACACAACGAAAAAATGCAATTCAGATTATGAAATTCTTAGGTGCCAGTAGTTGGTTTATTAAAGCACCTTTTTTCTTTGAAGGGGTCATTTATGGATTAGTGGGATCTTTAGTTGGGTGGGGAATAATGTTTGTTGCTCTACTCTATCTAACTCCCTGGCTAAAAAATTTCTTAGGTACGATTTCTCTACTGCCGGTACCCTGGGAAATCTTTGCCATTCAACTAAGTACTGGAACCCTAATTGCTATTTTACTGGGAGGATTTTCCGGAATGACCGCGGTAAAAAGGATGATGAAATGAAATTATGCATAATAAAATTCGACAGCATTCGTTTATCAGCATCTTTTTTTTATTAATTGGGTTGAGTATTTTTTTAAGTCCTAGATTTGCTTATGGAGTCAGCTGTGATGCTAATTCTTGTGAAAATGTCGATGATAAACAACAATGTCTTCGAGATACGATTAGCGAATGTAGTAATTTAGTTAGCCAGAAACAGCAAGAAAAGCAATCACTTAGTACTACCATTGGCATTATTGATGGAAATATTGCAATTGGACAGCTACAAATAAATCAGACCTTATTTCAAATTCAAAAGTTACAGCAAGAAATTAAAGAATTAACTGAGAGAATTGGTGGTCTAAATATTTCTTTAGATAGGCTTAGCTCAATTTTAGTAAAAAGAGTTAGTGAGCAATATAAACGAACTCAAATCGAACCAATATTTTTATTATTCAAAGGCAACTCCATTAATAATTTTTTATCTGAGTATAAATACATTAAATTAGCTAAAAAACAAACTATAGAAGCCATGCATCGGGCTGAATCTCAACGCTTGATTTACGATGAACAAAAAAATCTTAAAGAGGAAAAACAAAACGAGTTAGAAATAATTGAAAAAAAACTAGAGACACAAAGAATTGCTCTGGCTAATCAAAAACAGGAAAAAGAATATTTATTAGTTGTTACTAAACACGATGAATCTAGATATCAACAACTTTTGTCTGAAGCTCAAGCTGAGCTACAAGCATTAGTTAATGCCAAATTCGCTGGTAAAAGAGAAGTGTCTGAAGGAGAAGTGCTCGGATTTATGGGTAGCACTGGCTTCTCAACCGGTCCTCACTTGCATTTCAGCTACTTTAATCTAAAAGAGGATGAAAATGATGATTTATTTGCCGGCAATTCTTACTACTTCTCTAGGAATAAGGATCCATTTTCTGTCTTGATTTCAAAAAATGTTTATTTTGAATCTCGCTCTTGCAATGATATTTCATCTGGTATCTCAAAATCAATTGGTAGTGGTGGCTCAACTTGGCCTATGAATAACCCTAGAATTACTCAGTGTTATGGAAATACTCCTTACTCTTCTGTTTATCAGGGTAATTTTCATCGTGGGGTTGATATGGCAGATTCTAATAATCTAGCCATTAAATCTGTTAAAAAAGGAGTGGCCTATTTTTACCGAGGGGCAACCTCTCTGGGCAATCATGCTAGAGTTTTTCATGAAGACGGAACTATGACTCTGTATGCTCACATGCAATAGCACTTAATCCAAACACAACTCTGGATGTTTGATTGCATACCCAGCTGCATCATAAATATAAGCATAATAAACTGCGCCGTTTTCTGATGCTACTCTATACAAATATTCAATCGGTGGTCTTTTAAATTCTTCATTTGTCACGTAATATGCTTCTTTATTCTCTTTGACTGCTCGACATCCTAAATTTACCATTGGTTCCTCAGAAACCTTGAAATTATCTAAGCCTATCGCGTGCTGAAAACCAGATTCCTCCATTTTGCCTAACTGGACACTTTTTTGGTAATGATCTGGGTCTATTTTTCCATAATAAGCATAAGCCATAATCGGATCAGAGAAAAATGGTTTAATATAAATTGAAATCTGCTTAGGATAAGAATCCAAAACCTCAAATAGCTCTGGTAAATATGATTGATAAACCCCATCATGTTTAACTGTGTGGATGGTGTAAAAATTAACTAAGAAGGGGAGACTTGAAAAAATAAAAATAGCTACTAGTCCTCCGCAAATAATTTTTTGCCAGCTAACTTTTGGTAAAAACTGCCAAAAAACTTGTAGCCCTAAAGCCATGCTAAAAATCAAAAAAGGCAATAGTGGCGTCAACCGTACCATCTGTGGCTGCCCAGCTAAAATAGATGAAATAGGCGCAATCAATAAGCCCAATATCACAAACACCCGCGCATTATTAGCGGTTGATTGCGCCTCAACCCTAAATAAAATCCCTATTGTCCCCAAAAATAACAATGGTAATAAAACTAAATAGAACTGCCCAAAATCCTCAACTGATTGATAACGAAGCTGAGCATCACCGACAGTAAACAAAAACTGTGAAGAATAAGTGGTTGCAAAACGCTGGATTAATTCTTTACCAATGTAAAGTGGCTTATTCCACAATCCATAGCACAAGATGCGCGGTAATTTATCATGACAAAAAGTCCGGTTTTGATTAATTGCCATCACTAAACCCTCATCAGCTACAATTCCGACTTGGTTAAATCGCGCTATTGAACTAGTAGCTATTGAAGAATGAAAAAGCGGTGCTACTAAGGCACCAAAAATAACCACAAACAGCATCGCCTTCTGCCATTTAATTTGCTTAGTTGCTAACAAAAAAATTAAAAATCCAGTAGAGAACAGCAACGTAATAGGACGGAAAGCAATGTAAGTATACCAAGTTAAGGCCATTAAAAGTGCTGACATAATTGCCCATAGCCAGCCTTTTTTGTGTGTAATTTTATATAAAAAAGTTATTGCTAAAGTAAAAAATAATAAAGCTATATTTGCCTCATATGCAAAGCGACTCAAAATAAAAGTCCATGGGCTTAGGGTCACAATTAATGCCCCAAATAAAGCTAATTCTTCCTTAATTTTAAATTCCCTCAATAACCAATAGATTGCAACCACTAATAATGATCCTGCAATTGCCGAAGGCAAACGCACCGCAACCGAATTTAAACCGATAAATTTGATAAACGGCATTAACAAATATGCTTGAACTGGTAATTTTTGATCACCAAAACCCTTGAATACTATTGGCCAGGAAATTCCGTGCTCGTCTCTCCCCGTCTCTACTAAAGAGTAAGAAATGTACCCAAAATGAGCTTCGTCAATTAATAAACCTCTGGGAGATCTATCCAACCACAAAAAACGAATTGAAAAAGAAAACAAAACTAAAACTAACAATAAAAAACTACTATAGCGCTTAATTAAGGTCATAATTTTATTTTAGTGCGCTTGCGTTGAACCCACCAGTATGGCTTCCACAGCAAATAGGCTATTTTTTGCCAGATATCAGCATACTTCCAAGTAAAAATATTAGCATGCCGCCAGCTCATCTGCTCTATTTTTCTTTGCTTAAAAACATTAATGTTGGTAGTTTCATGGTTATGACTTACCTTAGCCTCTGGATTAAATAAAACTTTCCAGCCTTTTTTACGAGCAGTATAAGATAAATCAATATCCTCCCAATAAGCTGGATAATAAGCTAAATCAAACCCACCAATTTTTAGCCACTTATCTCTGCTAAACATAGCACTACCTCCACTTGCCCAAGCTGTAGGACCAAATTCAAAATCATCTCCACGAGAATGAATAAACATTCCCCTCTCAAACCAAAGTTTATTTTTGCCGCTTTTAGCCCCATTGTGTTCATGATCAAACTCTAGGCATCCCACTGCAAAAACATTCTTATCTTTAAAATGTGGAGCTAATTTTTTAATCGTATCTGGATAAGTACTCACGTCATCATTAACTAAAAAAATTAAAGGGTTCTTAGCTAACTTCACTCCCAGGTTGCTATTGGCAGCAAAGCGAAGGTTAGTTTTATTAACTACATAAATAATTTCGACTTTTTTCTTAGCTTGTTGATACTCTCCTAGATATAAAACATAGTCATTATTTTCAACACTTTTTTTTAACTTGAAACTTTTCTTCAACCACATCAAAGTCTCTTTAAACCCACCGTCATCAACTATAACCACCTCATCGCCATCACGTAGCGATATTAAAACTGAACTAAAATTTTTCTCTAGTAACTTCCTACCATAATATGTTGGAATCACCACGCTCACAGTATAATTTTTCTTTTTCATATTACGGACCCTATTTTTTCATAATTTAATCATCTTAAATAATTTTTGCTCAAAAATATTTTTGCCAAAAAATTTCACCTGCTGTTTAGCTTTGCGCTGATACTCCATTCTTAACTTATGATCACTGATAATTTGCTTAGTTTTTTTAACACACTCTTGCTGCTTGAGCCACAAAAGGTCATTTAATTCATCCCCTATCACCTCAAGCTGGCCACCTTTTCCATGGACAATTGGTACACAACCTGCAGCCATAGCCTCAGCTGTACTTATTCCAAAATGTTCTACTTTTTCTGGATGTTTTTCTGGATTAACTCCATATCCTGTAGCGTGCCAATAAATGCTGGATTTACCATACCATTCCAACAATTTCCTTCTATCTAGATCATGATAAAATTCAACCGGAAGACCTCTTTTCTTGCGCTTAATTTGAGATAAATATTTTTGATCTTCCACCGCACCAATTAAAACTAGTTTCCAACCCTTTGTTTCAAGAGGATATTTGATAACTAGTTTACGAAAAATATCGATCAGTACATCTTGTCGCTTACTATGTAACTGGCGGAAAAACCTACCGACATTTAAAATTATTTTTTCTTTCTTAATTGACGCAGTGATACGGTTAATTTCATCTACATCAACCAATGGGTGGTGCACTAAATCAATCTTTGTTGGCCAAGTACTTTCAACCACTTTTTTAGTAAACTCCGAATTGGTATTTTTAATTTGCCAATTTTTTAATTTAAATTGCTCTAGAAAAGAACTTTTGTCCAGTTTCAAAGGAAATTGGATGTGTAAAATATTTTTCTTAGCCAAACTAAAAAATAAACTTCCATCTGTTAGATAATACATTACATCAAATTGGCGAGTCCAAAAAAGTTTTTGTAAAAAATTAGTTTTTGAACCCAAGGGTGAAGGGATAAATGAAATATCATCCAAAGAACGATTTAAAAAACTTTCATACTTTTTAACTATTGAGGCATCGCCTGCATATTGTTGAGGTATAGCAATAGAAACTGTATATTTTTTAGCCAAAGCGCAGGCTACATCTAGCATGTATTTTTCACCACCACCAACGTGCTTGGGAATATAGGGCGAATAAAGGCAAGCTTTCATTTTTCATCCTGCCACATTTTTAAAATTTTTTGTTCGATCTGTTGATAGGTATCCTCTAAAGAAGGCTTGCGCTGTTTCTCCCAAAGCTGGATATAAACTAACATTCTATTAATCCCTTGCACCATCGCCTCTATCCAACCCTCGACTCCATCTCTAAAACCAAATTTAAAAATTCCTCGACGCACAAACTCCATTATTCCCTTACGCAAAATTGTTCTAACTCTAACTGATCCTGAGCCTGCTTTGGCTAATAAATCTGCCTCAATTGGTGTCCAAGAAATAGTCTTTGTCAATCCATCTATGGTGTTACGATGCGTGAGGTGAATTAATGGCGATTGTAGTTCTAATAACTTCCCTTTAAACTTAGGGCTTTCATGAATATCTCCAAACCAATTTTGAAAATACTCCTTATTAAATACGCGCGTCACATAATCTTTTTCCCATCCACCATGGTGCATAATTTTTCCATAATGAACATTCTGGCGAGAAATTTTTAAAGCAGTAGCGCAAGAAGTTTCTAACTGAACCATAATTTCTTTAGCTAATGTAGGCGTAACTCGCTCATCAGCATCAACATAAAAAACCCAATTAGTTTTAACTCTTTTTAAAGATTCATTTCTAGTTTTAGCCATACTGCGATGAGAAAAACTAACTACTCTAGCTCCAGCAGTTTCTGCCAATTTAGCAGTCTCATCGCTGGAAGCACAATCAATCACCAAAATCTCATTGCACCACCAGAGAGTATTAATACAGTTCACAATCATCTCAGCCTCATTTTTAGCTAAAATAATAGCTGTGATACTTGGACGATTTTGGTTAGATTTTGTCATATGGTTGTTTGCCCATTTTACCTATTAAAGCATGTGCTGCTGCCTTACGCTCGATGGGATCACCATTAAACAGTGTGCGCAGGGCATAGCTAATACTAGTTATCTTAATTCTTGGTGACCCATATTTTAAACCCATGAAAACTCGATTGCGGGTTTGATAATATGTATGAAGAGGTGATCCTACACCACCACTAGAACCAGCATTGTGATGCCAAATAACAGCATCGGGGCAATATAAAACTTGAAAACCCTCTCTTTTGGCTCTCAGACTCAAATCTACATCTTCGTAATATAAAAACAAATTATCATCCAGCATCCCGACTGTTTCCAAAACTTCTCTAGAAATCAAAATACAGCAACCAGTACAAAAATCCGTAGACCCTTCAATATCTAGTTGTCCGCGGTCGATCTCATCTACCCCACGATGGAATGCAATTAAGTTGGGCCAATCAATGCTTCCTCCTCCATACCAAATAATATTACCTAATTCATTTTTAGGATAGGCTTCTTGGTGATACTCAAATCCTTTGGCAAAATAAATTTTTGGAGATACCATTCCACCTGGATTTTTATCTTTAATACAGTCGTGGAGATACTCCAAAAAATTAGGTTCAACTGTAGTGTCATTATTTAATAAACAAATATAATCAGGATTATAATGCTCAGCAGCATAAGTAATTCCCAAATTATTACCTCCAGAAAAACCTAAGTTAGATTCACTTCTAATAACTTCTATATTGCTGGCTTGTAAAGACTTAGAGAGCTTAAGAGGTTTCTGCGATGCATTATCAACAATAATAACCGAATAATTAAAATTTTTGGCCTTAATATCCTGCAAAGACTTTAGACATATCTTGGTTAGTTGCGCGCAATCATAGTTAACCAGAATAATTGAAATGTGATCCATGTGTTCTATTATATCGTATTGAGAAAATCTGTCATTAAATTATTAAATCATTAGTTTCCGACGCAAACGCCATGATAGTTTTTTCAAACCTTTACTGTGACTAACTTGTGAATTAGCAATCCAGTAAGCTAATTCTTTTTTAAATTGAGATAAATGTTTTAAAACATAAGTGTTATCTTTATTCATTTGTGGAAAATCTTGAGATTCCCAAATCTTCATTTTTACCACAGCATCTGAAACTGATTGTAGAATCGACAAACTTACACCATGAATGCCTTCTTCAATGCCTTTTTGAGCAAATAGCCGTCGTAATAAAGAGCTACTAAATTCATCTAAAATATCTTGAGAACAAAATAGCTGATGATCTTTTTTTTCTTCTGCCTGAATAGCACTATACCGGTCTAATCGCTTAATAAATTGAGAAATTGATTGATAATTATGATGAATCAAAGAGTACTCTTGTTTAGCAGGGAATTCCTTAACTTCTCCCCTGGTAATCGGGACACTGTGAATTTGATCAGACCACTCTACATGATCTTTTCTAAAAAATCTTAATTGATAATCTGGCCACCAGCCAGTTTTTTGTATCCATTTATTAAAAATAATATTTTTCCGGGGTAAATAAAAACAATCAGGTAACTCTGCTTGGTTTTTAGCCCGAGCAATACTCGCAAGCGCCTTGCTTAACCCGGGTGAGACTTCCTCATCTGCATCAATTATTAATATCCAATCACCAGTGGTTTTTTTAATAGAAAAATTACGCACTGGCTCAATGTATCCAAAATCTTTATGTTGAAAAATTTTATCCGTATATTTTTTAGCGATCTCCACAGTATTGTCATCGCTATACATATCTACAACTACTATTTCATCAGCAAACTTAACAGATTTTAAAGCCCTTTCTACGATCTCGGCATGATTTTTGGTAGAAACGATAGCTGAAAGAGACATATTATTTAGATCTTAAGCTTGTTACTTCGGTCAATATTTTCTTCCATCCTAACACTAATAGTGTTAAAACGTATAGCGCTCCTGTTACACATATTCCCATTAATAATAAAGAAAGACTTTGACTCCATAGAGACATTCCCCAAATGCCTACTCCAGCCATCACGCCCATCGCCACCAACTGACGCCAAATGTTTTCCCAAACTTTTATCTTTACATATCTTTTAACATAAATTACTGGTAAAAATGATGTGAATGCAATCACCATAGCGGCTACTGCCACACCATTAAAACCAAAAAACATCATAAAAATTGGGGTTAGAATCCAAGTCAAAATTGTCCAAATCATCATTAACTTAAGAGTGGAATTAATTTCACCAATTGCGTTTAGGGTATTTACCAGTGGAGTTGATAATGCCGCCCAGCCAATACTCAATGTGAACAATATAAAGCCTAATGCCGCTGGCTGCCACTTAGCATAACTAGGCACTACTGTAATTAAAGGTTTAATAAAAACACTCATTCCTACTAAAATTGGAAAAATAGATAAAGTAATAAAAAAGATTGATTTTTCAATTGCTTTTTTAAGTGCATCTTTATTATTTTGCAATCTAGAAAAAGTAGGAAAGGTTACTGCTAATACACTTTGGACTGTCAAATTATATGGATACTGCGACCAAGTTTTTGCCCACTGAACATATCCAAATTCCCTCAATGGCAAAACCAGACCTAAGGCTAAAAAGAAAAGTTGATCTTTTACTCTAGCTAAAAAGTCAACTAATTGAAACTTAGCCCCATAGCTAATTAAAATTTTCAAGGCAGATTTATTTAATGTCAAACCAATTTTCCAAGGTTGAACAATCATCATGACTAATACCCCAATAACTGAACGAGATAAAATTGCATACGCATAAGCTAGAACTCCCATACCTTTCCAGGCTAAAAAAACCAAAATACTATAAAAAGTAACTTGCTCAAAAATTTGAGGTAAAACAAGTTTAGAAAATTCTAGTTTTCGCTCTAAAATAATTGAGGGAATTGTTTTAAGCGTTGCCAAAGGAAAAGAAAAAGCTAGACTGAGCAACACCCAAACTCCAGCTTGACCAGTTTTTCGTTGAACAATACCAGTAGCCAAAATTGCCCCCACCACCGCCACAATCAACCATGATAATAATTGCTGAACTGTAAAAGCGGTCCGATACTCACATAAAGACGGCTGCTTCTTTTTTTGAACCAAAGCTGCAGCTAGTCCAATATCAGAAAAGAAAACCAACAGACCAATGATCTGAACTACAAACCCATAAATTCCAAAATCTTCTGGAGAAAAAAAGGCGCTTAAAAACAATGACGCAACTAGCCCAATTGCTTGTAAAACAGCTGTTCTGCCTACATAAGAAACTGCACCCACAATAGATTTTTGTTTAATTTCTTGTAATTCTTCCTGGCCAAGTGCCTCTTCTAAATCAGGGGTAGTATCTAAAGATGTTTGATGTGGCATAGTTAATGTAAATTAGATTTTTCTCTAATTTCTATAGTTAAATAAGCAAAAATTAACAGGCTAATTATGCTAACCACATCAAAAAATAACCGAGTTGGAGTTTGTGTAAGCAGCAATCCCACCAAATGCTCTCCACCTGGAACTTTAACCACAATATTACCCAACTCTCCTTGTTGTTTTTCAAACCTTTGACCATCTAACTCAACTTTCCAACCAGGAAAATCTGCAACCGCAAATTCAACTATTTGTTCTTGATTAAATTTAGTTTTAATTAAATTCTCATGACTTCTGTCTATCAAGACCTCGATCTGCTCTTGGCAACCTGCCTCACACCAAGCTAATTTTTTTGGGGGAATTAATTTTTCTGCCATCTGTGCTGGAATATAATCTGGCAAAATACCGCTCATTTCTCGCTCAATAAGATCTTCTTGTGTGTAGTAAAAATCTTGAGCATTAGTTAAAAACTCCTTAGGTGCAAAAAGCTTAGCATTAAACAGTAATATCACTAATAACACCACTGTCCATAAATACCTCTGCCACCTTTGTTTAATTAAACTAGCACTCATACCGACTAATAAACCCAAAAAAATTATCCCCACTCCCAAGAACCTCCAGGGAAATTGCGCAAATGATAGTCCAGGTAAAGCATCCCAGAGAGATTTAGATTTAAGGATTGCCATAAATAATGACAAGCCAAAAAGTAAAGCTAATAAAACTGCTAACACTAATTTTTTATCAGTAATGATTTTTTGCCATTTTTTATATTTAAAAACTCGCACTAGAAACAATAGTCCCAAAACTCCCAGCCCTAACCATTGTCCCCAGCCCAAAAAAAATGAAATACCATCATCTGGCCCCCACGCAGACCCCTCAAAACCCCAATTAAGTTGGAAAAACTGACGTATATATAAAAAATGATGTGAATAATGAAAATACCCAGAAAAAATACTACCGACTTTAGTTAAATTTTTTTCCAATAAGGCTGGGAAAAGGTAAAAGCTAGACAAACCGGCTGCAAGCAACAAGGATCCGCTCACCTTGAGTAAAGTCTTTAACTCACTATTTTTATTTTTATGGATAACCCATTTATAATAACCCAAATACAACACAGTAAATAATAAACTAAGCGGTACAAAAAGCATAGTCATAATGTTATGACTTAACATCAACATTACTAAAGAAAGAGTTAGAGTTTTCCATCCATTCTTTTTTTGTCTAATAACCTGGAGTATGCCTAGTAAAACCCAAGGCATAGCCATGATTCCCCAGGCTTCACTCAAAGCCCCCCTAACAAAAAGATTCACCGCTCTATAAGGAGCTAGGGTAATCGCGGCTGCAGTCAAAACTCCAGCTGTCCTGCCAAATAATTTACTACCTAATTTATATGATCCCCAGGTGGTAAAAATAGCTGAAAATAAAAATAGTAATTTAACAGCTGTTAATACACTAAAACCAAACCAGTGTAAAACAGCCCCAAGATAGTAAGGCAGGGGTGCATAAAATTCAAACAAAGGCATCCCGTAGCCATAGCCAAAATTTTCACTCCACCTAACTGGAAACTGGCCGTCTCCTAATGCACGATGCATTTCAATTACTCTAGCAGCATGGACATAATCATGAACTCGAAAAAATTGGTCATGAGCTAAAGCCCATGATGAGGCAATTATTATTGCCAGTAATGATAATCCTACGAGAAAATTTTTCATTCTAGCTTATTGTACTCAATAAACACGACACAAACCACACAAAGTTTATTTGTGAGATAATAAATTATGGAAAATATACAAAATAAAATTTTAGAAAAAAAACAACTAGTTTCAGAGGAGAAACAGCCTCGTGCAAGTTTTCTAGTAATAAATAAAAAGCAAATCTTAATAAGATCAACTGTGCTAGCCTTAATTTTAGTAGTTGCCATGTTAGCAGCCACATTCATTGCCATTGCTAACTACAAACTCACCGTTTTTGCCGATTCAGCTGGTATTGAAAAAAAAGACATTATTCAAACTTTGAAAACTGGCTGGCAACAAATTCCAACTGAAACTCAAAATCATAAAAACTTATTAATTTTAGGGCTAGATTCATTAGAAACTAGAGGCAACTCTACTCCCCTAACAGATAGCATTATGCTTGTTTCAATAAATCTAAAAACAGGAGATGTAAATACGTTACCACTACCTCGCGATCTCTGGAGTGAAGATTACCAAGCTAAAATCAATGCTCTGTACACCTACGGGATAGACAAATATCCCAACAACCCTGAGAAATTCCCAGAGGAAGTAATTTCTGACATTACTTCTGTTCCAATCCATCACACTATGGTGATATCAATGAAAAAAGTATCAGATTTAATTGATTTAGTTGGTGGCGTGGAGATAAAAGTAGAGAAAGGATTTGTAGACGAACAGTTTCCGCGAGTTGATGTAGATGTCACTATAACTACTAATCCAAATGAGTTGTATGAAACTATCGAGTTTAAGGCTGGAAAGCAAATTATGAGCGGAGAAACTGCTTTAAAATATATACGTAGCCGTCATGGCAACAATGAGCAAAATACAGATAATGCACGCTCAATTAGACAACAGGCAGTGATTAATGCTTTAGCTAGAAGCATTCTTAGCCAAAAAACTATGTTAAACACTAGGCTTCTAGGAAAACTCTATCAATATTACTTGAATAACTTCGCAAGCAATCTGCCTCCTGAAGAAATTATCTCTACAGGAAAAAAGCTTTTACCTATCAAAAAATCTTTACAACTCAAGAATGTCTACCTAGATATTTACCCCGATGATCCCGAAGGTGCAATTGAACATCCGCCACAATATCTTTATGATGGGCAATGGGTTTATACAATTAGAAATGGGCAGAATTTCAAAAAAGAAATTCAGCAGAAATTACTAGATCAAAAAATAAAATGATGCGCTTATGTTAAATTCAAGTCTTTATCAAACAATTTTAATTACTGGCGGAGCTGGTTTTATTGGCTCAAACTTCATTCACTATTGGCTTAAAAAATATCCTGATACTAATTTAATTAATCTAGATGCTCTAACTTATGCTGGCAATCTAGAAAACTTGCACCAGGTTGAAAGCCTACCTAACTATAAATTTATTAAAGGTAACATTCTAGATCGTCAATTAGTAGATAAAATTATGGTTGGCATAGACGCAGTAATTCATTTTGCCGCTGAGTCTCATGTAGATCGATCAATTCTAGAACCAGCAATTTTCTTAGAAACCAATGTCATCGGAACTCAAGTTTTATTAGAGGCTGCCCTAAAACATCAAGTGAAACGTTTTCATCATATCTCTACCGATGAGGTTTTTGGTTCACTAAAACTTGATTCTAATGAGCAGTTTCATGATGATACCCCATATGATCCTCATAGTCCTTACTCGGCTAGCAAGGCTTCATCAGATCATTTAGTGAGAGCCTATGGCGAAACTTTTGGTTTACCATTTATAATCACTAATTGTTCCAATAATTATGGTGAGTATCAATTTCCAGAAAAACTAATCTCACTAGCTATTACAAACTTAATTGAAGGTAAAAATATTCCTGTTTATGGAGATGGCAAAAACATCAGAGACTGGCTTTATGTTCAAGATCACTGTGGCGCCATTGATGCAGTTTTACATCGAGGCAATGATGGTGAAACATACTTAGTAGGAGGGTTAACAGAAGACGTTTCCAACTTAAAACTAGTTAAAATGATTATTAAACTCATGAATGAATCTGAAGATAAAATAAATTTTGTTAAAGATAGACTAGGACATGATCGACGTTATAGTGTAGATTGGAGCAAAATAAATAAAAAATTAGGTTGGAAACCCTCAGTTACTCTAGAGGAGGGTCTTAAAAAGACTATTTCCTGGTATCAAAAAAACCAACAATGGTGGCAACCACTTAAAAAAAAGTCTCAAGAATTTTTCAATATTAATTATCAACATGGAAACTAACAACAAAAACTAATTATGAGTACAATCCAATATGATCCCACTAAAGCCAAGCCAATCAGCGATGTTTTTCTAGAAACTCCTTTTTCAGGAACGTTCTATATGCCTCTAAAAGTTTTTAAAGACGAACGGGGATTTTTTACTGAGATTGGTAGAGTGCCAGAAATTGAAGAGCTTATTGGTCAACCTTTTTCTATTGCACAACTTAATCTTAGCTCCTCTGTAACTAATTCTATCCGCGGCTTTCACTCAGAGGGTTGGAATAAATTAGTTACTGTCACCACTGGCATTGCTTTATGTGCATTCGCAGACATTAGACCTGAATCAAAAACTTTTGGTCAGGTAATAATGATTAAATTAGGACAAGGTGAAGAAACTCATTTTGGAAGTATGTATATTCCTCAAGGTATTGCTAACTCATTTTTAGTCTTAGAAGGACCAGCGCTTTACTCATATGCAGTAGATAGGCTCTACAAGGATCGCGATCAAGCTGGTGATATAGCTATTTCATTGTTTGACCCAGATCTAGGCGTTAATTGGCCCATTGATAAAAAACAAATGATTATTTCGAAAAGAGATATTGATACCATTACTCTTAGAGAAAAATATCCACAAAAATTTTAAGGAATAACTCATGCAAAAAACACCTATCTTAACTACTGGTCTGACTGGTTTAGTTGGTTCACGCATTGCTAAAATGTTAGGTGATAAATTTGAATTCTTTAATATGGATTTAACTGTGGGAGTTGATATTACTGATAAAAATAAAATTGAAAAATTTGTTAAAGAACACCCGGCTAAAGTTATGATTCATCTGGCTGCTTATACTGATGTTAATGGAGCTTTTGAGCAAACTGATAATAAAGAGGGCTTGTGTTACCAAGTTAACGTAGTTGGAACAAAAAATATTGCAGAGATTTGTAAAGAAAATAATATTTACTTCATTCATATTTCTACTGGACTTGTTTTTAGTGGTACTAAAACTGATTTTTATATTGAAACTGATATTAAAGATCCGATTGAGTGGTATGGTCAAACTAAGGCTTGGGCAGAAGATGAAGTAGAAAAAATTCTAAATCATTATGCAATTGCGCGCATTGATTATCCTTTCCGGGCTCAATTTGAAGCCAAGCCAGATATTGTGGCTAAAACCAAACAAGGATTATCCGACGGCACTCTTTATCCACAATTTTCCGACATGATCATTACACCCACCTATATTGACGACATTGCTCGTGCCATTGACACCATGATTGAAAAACAACCCCAAGGAATCTATCAACTTAATGGTTCAACCTCACTTTCAACTTATGAGCTGGCTAAAAAAGTAGCCACTGCTTTTGGCTTTGACCCAACAACTGTTAAAGAAGGTAGTTTGGTTGAATACCTCAAGACTACTAGTCGACCATATCAAAAAACTATGAAAATGAGCAATGAAAAAATTCAGCGAGAATTAGGGATCAAACCAATGACTATTGATGAGGCTTTGGAAGATATTAAGCAGCAACTAAATTAAATCT
>JAHJBU010000048.1 GCA_018813375.1 Patescibacteria group bacterium | reverse complement strand
CCTCATAGTCAATTGCTCGTTGAACCCTAACCTGATAAGGAGCGGTAATTCTTACATGAAGACCATGAGCAAAAGGCGTAATAAAATTACTTCCTCTGCCTAGTAGAACACAGTGCCCCCGATGAGCATAAATAAGCATTAACCTCACCAATTCAGATACATATTTAAGATCATCAATATAATCTTCATTTAATAAAGCATGGACTATGTCATCAATCGCGCTACGCTTTTTTTCATCAACCGCCATGATAACTTCTTTGCGTTTTTTAGTAGATTTTGCGATTTCTTCTACAATTTGTTTATCAACCAAAGTAAAACCTAGTTTTTCAGCCACTAGCTTAGCAATGGGAGCCCCACCACTGCCAGGCTCACGAGAGACAGTAATATAAGGCTTAACAAATGATTCTTCACTGGAAAGCTCTGCGGGTAAAAAGGATTGATCTTTGAGGTTAAGACCTTTGACAATTTTATTAATGAGAGGATAGTAATGGATCCCCATAATTAAGTAATTATAACACTAGTACATTTTATTTATAACCAGAGGTGGTATAATTTTAAATCTAGCACCCGTAGCCTAATGGATAGGGCACTTGTCTTCGGAACAAGGTTTGTGGGGGTTCGAGTCCCTCCGGGTGCACGTTAAATTAACTATAAAAACAACTAATTGGAATATGGGTCGGTAGCTCAGTTGGTTAGAGCGTCTGCCTCTTAAGCAGAATGTCGTGGGTTCGAATCCCACCCGACTCACTTTTACAGCCTATAATAAAAATAAACTAGTCCTTTAAATTTATATTAAAAATTGTTAGATTATCAATAGGAGTCCATATGAAAAAACAAACTATACCAGCTTTGAACGTAGCTAACTATTTTATTCAAGCATCAAGTCAGGATGATGAACCAGATTTGACAAATTTAAAATTGCAAAAATTACTTTATTTCGCACAAGGACAATACTTAGCCAAATTCAACAAACCATTATTTGAAGATGACATAGAAGCATGGGAATATGGTCCTGTTGTCAAATCTGTTTATCACCAATTTAAGCATTGCGGAGCATTTCCAATCACTGCTTTTGATATTGATTCTGAAGTAAATATTTCTGATGAAAAAACACTATTTCTTAAAAAAGTATGGAGTAAATATGCAAAATACTCTGCCGAGCACTTGGTAGATATAACTCATAAAAAAGGTAGTCCTTGGGAAAAAAACTATAAAAATGGACTAAACAATATTATTCCCCAAAATGAACTTAGACATTATTTTTTAGTCAAAACGGCTTAATATGCCGAGCCGTGGTTTTTTACCTTGTTTTTCTAAATATCGACATCAAGATTTCCCAATTGATAATTTGTATACTAAAAACGGACACATCAGCAAACTAAAACATTTGCTATCGTGTCTAATTGATTCCAAAAGTCCACTCGAAATAAAACAATCATTGGGCAGAGAAATTCAAGTTATCCGCCCGACTGACAAAGAAAGCAAGCGTCTTATTTCTCTTTTTGGACTTACATGCCAGCTCTATCGAATTGACTATGGCAATACTCCATTCCGAATCTTATTTGGTCTTTCTAACCAGAATAGAGAAGCATATGTTGTTGCAATTGACACCAATCACTCAACTTATAAAAGAGGAAGGCGATAACTTTTTACATAAACAATCCCAAAATTGTGTTGAGTAAGGCTATTTCTTCCATCTCCTTATCTTCTTATCCATCCCTTCAAAGTAGAATTGCAGAGGTTGAACCCGATGTTTAAGAGGTTCCCGATCAGAAACTAAATCCCACCCTTGATCTGCTATACTAACTTCAACCTAATGAAAAAGTTATTTTTTGCTTACGCTTGGCTATTACTCACTGTTGGCATCATGCTAACCAGCATTGCCGGCTATTATTTATATCTAATGCCCCAAGAATCAATTGCGCAAATTCCAAATCAAGAAGAAACAATGCGTGTAACTACTATTCTTAATTATCAATCATCTGATGAAAAAAAAAGGAGATGTCACCATTGTGGAAACCAATGATGCTAGAGCTGAATTAGTTACACGATTTCTAGAAAGATATCAATCTCCACTACAACCCTATTCATATTATGGCAAACTTTTTGTCGATTTAGCTGACAAACATAGTTTTGATTTTAGGCTCTTACCCGCAATTGCCATGCAGGAAAGTAATCTTTGTAAAAATATCCCACCAAATTCCTACAACTGCTTGGGCTTTGGGATTCACGAAAGAGGGACGTTAACTTTTGAAAATTTTGATGCTAACTTTGAGCGTGCCGCACGCGAATTAAAAATGTATTATATTGATGAAGGACTAACTACCCCTCAACAAATAATGACCAAATACTGCCCTCACAGCGATGGTAGTTGGGCGAATGCAGTCAACCAATTTATGACAGAAATGCGTTACAACGACAGAGAATTGGGTAAGCAAATTGATCAAGACAATAGTGTTTTAGAATTTCTACCCGAAGAATAATAATCTTATTTCCTCAAGTAGTTTAATTAATTAAACTGATATATTTTGATATCAATTGACAAGCTTATAATAATTGATATAATGAAATTATCTCAGTAGGTATCCCTCACCGGGGATGACGTACTGAGTTTAAAGAGCCCCGCTTTCGTAGTATGCGGGGTTTTTTATTGCGGACCCTGAATTTTGGAGTAAAGCGAAAAAAATTCAGCTGGTACGCAAGATGCTGTGCATATGTGCCACGGGTGGGAGTCGAACCCACATGCCTTGCGACACACGGTTCTAAGCCGTGCTTGTCTACCAATTTCAACACCGTGGCTGGTATTTTATTGTTAAAAGTATATTGTACCTCATCTTTTGATTAGAGTAAGATATACGCATGCCAAATACAATAAATAGCTCTGCAGAAATTCCATTGGTTCCATTAACACAAACCCCAGAACAACCATCTCCTATAATTGAAAATGAAGCAGAGCTTCAATCTACCACCTATAAATCTACAGCTGATAAATCTACCACTGATGAAAATTTTTGGAACAGTCGACTAGTTCATCTAGGACAATTTTATTTAGCCAAAGCCGTTGTCATAATTCTAATAATTCAAGGTTTAATAGCCCTATATAGTTCAATTAGTTTTATTTTTGTAAAAATACCTCATTTAGAGCAACAACTAGTCTCAAGCCAAATATCTCAAGAACAAATAAATGCCCTAGCCAACAGAGCAATTATAATGACTATTTCAACAATCTCAAGTCTTTTCTTTGCCTTAAAAATTACAGTAGTTCAATCTCAAGTAGCCCAAAAACTAAACACTTTCCTTGCTATATTATTAATAATTGCCAACACTCAGATTGGTAACTTTTTAAATCAAATCGGCTCCACTGAACTCATTACTACAATTATTATTGATAACATTAAATTAATTTTCTCCCTTTAATGATCGATTTCACTCATAAAACACATCCTCGCTCGAGGTCAATCAAGATTCGCATTCAACCAAACGGAGAAGTAGTGGTAGTTACTCCAAAATTTATTTCCAAAAAAAAAATTAATAATTTTGTCATTCAAAGCGAAGTTTGGATTAATAAACAACTTGCCAAACTCAAGCAGAAACAAGATTTTTATGAAACTAAAAATGAATTAATGATTTTTGGAAAAAAATACCAAAAAGAAATTATTTTTAGCTCTATAGATAAGATAGGTATAAAAATTCATCAAAACAAAGTCCTAATTAACCCAATCGAAAACTCTGCAGAAAAAATTGCCAGCGAAATATCCAGATTTCTCAAATTCACCATAGAGCGCTACATTATTCCTCGTACTCATCAACTCTCTGGAAAAATGAATCTAAAATTTAACCGCATCACATTAAGGCAGCAAAAAACTCGCTGGGGAAGCTGTAGTAATCAAAAAAATTTGAACTTTAATTGGCGCTTAGTTCATTGTTCGCCCAATATAATTGATTATGTCATCATTCATGAACTAGCACATCTTAAACACATGGATCATTCTCATAAATTTTGGACTTTGGTTAAATCATTTGACCAAGAGTATTTAAAACATCGAGGGTGGTTAAAGCGAAATGGATTAACATTGGGCTGATGTGTTAGGATGAAACTATACCCAAAGGGCACATGTGAAAAATTTATTTAAAAAGAAAGTTGGTTTATTAGATAAAACCGCTAGCTTTCTTCACCTAAAAAAAGAAAAGCCACGAGATAAATATCTAAAAATTGCTCTTAAAATTTTATTATTTATATCTATTTTTCTAGCTGGTTATCTAGTAGCTAAACTAGAGTCTATTTTTAACCTGATTTAACCTTACTTACTACATGGATCATAAGAGCGCCCTGAACCAAATCAAGAGCTAGACCTAAAACTACCGCCACCATCCAAGAATTTATTCCCATGCCGACAATTTCTGCAAATCGGCCAACTAACCAAATAGCACCTATATTAACTACCCAATAAAGCAACAGCCAATGCGTGCTGGTAAAATTAATATTTTTCTGCTTGGCAATATACTCAACCACCGGCATCACTCCCACAGCTATTAAAGACACTACGGTCATAGCATAAACTGCCCCAGTTACCGGAGAAATTAAATGATGGCCCAAAACCACCATCTTAGGAAAAAAAAGGTTAGCCAGCAAAACTACTAAAGTACTACCTAAAATAAAAAAGACCAAAGCAGTACTAAGTTGTGCAAAATTCATTACCACGTGGCTAAAATTAGTATTTTTTAACACTTTTTTTACCATACATGCCTCTTTCTATTAGAATTACGTACTAATTATTCAAAGCATAACATGAACTCTGTTATCATATCTATAATGATGACAATTTTACATGGAGAAAATATTACTGCTTCCAGAAATAAACTAGTAGAGTTAATCACATTAGCTAAAAATAAAAACAAAACAATAGAGCGTCTAGATGCTAAAAAAATAAATCTTGGCATTTTAGAAAGTAAATTGGTTAAGCAAGACCTCTTTGGCACAGAAATTTTAGTAGTGATTGAAAACTTACATTCTCTGCCTAGATCTAAAAACAAAACTGCACTCATAGAGCTTGCTAGTAAAAGCCAAGTTAATTTAATTCTCTGGGAAAAAAGACAGCTTACTGCCACCATGTTAAAAAAATTTCCCAAAGTCGAAATATTTGAGTTTAAGCTTAGCAATACTTTATTTGCTTGGTTAGACACAATCCGTGGGGATGGTAAAAATATCAAAAAACAACTCCTAACTTTTCACAAAACTTTAGCCACAGAAGATCCTCATTTGTGTTTTGTAATGCTACTAAGACAAATAAGGATGCTAATCCAAGTTAAAGATGGAGGAGAAATCAGCGGACCACCCTGGATAAAAAACAAGCTTAAAAAACAAGGTGAAACATTTGATCTAAATCAACTTTTAAACATCCACGCGCAATTACTAACCATAGATCTGAAACAAAAAACATCATCCAATTCCCTTGAGCTAGACCAGGAGCTTGATCTTTTAATTATGTCCATGTAAAGTGAGAAGGCTATGTATAAAATTGTCAATAATATTAATCCCCATATTTTTCGCGGCTATGATATTAGGGGTGTCATGGATAAAGATCTTAATGAAGATGTTTACTATACACTTGGTAGAGCCTACGGCACCTTTCTCCAGCAAAGAAGAATTAAAGAAGCGGCTATTGGCCATGATAACCGCAATAACTGCGTAGAGTATTCTCAGGCCTACATTACTGGCTTAAACGATAGCGGTATCGATACTATTTTTATCGGCTACTCCCTAAGCCAAATTGTTTATTTCTCGTCTTATGCTTTTTTAACTAAAGGAGGCACTATGATCACTGCCTCTCATAATCCTGCGCAGTATAACGGCCTTAAAATTGGTGTGGGTTATTCAGACACTATGATCACAGAAGAAATTGAGCAGATGAGAGAATTAGTAGAAGAAGGAAAATTTTACAAGCCTGAGAAAAAGGGTTCAAACAGAACCTACGATCTTTTTCCAGAATATAAAAAGGATTTACTAAAACATTTTGACCTTAAGAAAAAATGGAAAATTGTAGTTGATGCCTGCAACGCTGTTCCCGGAATGTTCTACCCAGAAATTTTTCGCAGTGCTAATTGTGAAATTATAGAACAAAATACTAAGCTAGATAGTGATTTTCCGCTTGGTGCTCCAGATCCCACTGACTCTAAAGTTTTAGAAAGATTATCTAAAACCGTTAAAAAAGAACAGGCTGATATCGGTTTTGCTTATGATGCCGACGGGGACCGGATGGCAGTAGTAGATGAAAAAGGTCAAGTATTATGGATGGACACGATTGTAGCTATTTTTGCAAAAGATGTGCTTGATTTTATTCCCGGTGCACCAATTATTTATAATACTCTTTGCTCCAAACAAGTTGATGACGCCATTAAAGAAGCAGGTGGCAAACCAATTATGTGGCTCACAGGTCATTCATTTATTAAAGCCAAAATCAAAGAAGAAAGATCTCCTTTTGGCGGAGAGTTATCTGGTCACATTTTCTTTATGGATAACTTCTTTGGTCATGATGATGGGGCTTATGCCAGCTTACGCTTACTTGCTTATTTAGAGAGAAAAAATCAAACTTTAAGTGAGGCAGTAGCCAAGCTAGCAGTCTATGTTAGCAGTCCAGAAATTAAATTTGGCTTATCTGATGATATTAAATTTAAATTCATTGACACAATCATTCAAGACGAGTTTAAAAAACGCTGGCCAAATGCTGAATACATCATCATTGATGGAGTACGCATGGACCTAGATGACAGAATGGCAATTATCCGAGCCTCTCAAAACGGACCATATGTTACAGTTAAATTTGAGGGTAAAACTCAAAAAATCTATGAAAAAATGAAAAAAATATTAAAAGAAATTCTCAGCTCTCATGAAGAAATCAACTGGGATGAAGGAGTTAATATTCACGCATTAGATTAATGAAAAATTAGAGACATGACAGATACTAAAAAATTTGATTTCAACCAAACTATCCAAAAACTAGACAAATCTAATGTTCTAGGCTCGATTGAATCTTTAGCAGATCAAGTCAAACATGCCTGGGAATCAACACAAAATATTGAATTTAAACCAACAGCAGAAATAAAAAATGTAGTTGTCTCTGGTATGGGTGGATCTGGTTTAGGTCCAGATGTAATTAAAAATTTATTTAAAAAAGAGCTCAAAATCCCGTTTGAGGTGATCAATAGTTATAATCTGCCAGGATATGTCAATCAAAATACTTTAGTACTGTTATCTAGCTACTCTGGCACTACCAAAGAAACTCTATCTTGCGCAACTCAGGCCCAAGAAAAAAATGCTCAAATTATGGTTATCACTTCTGGAGGAAATCTAGCTCAGCTAGTTCGTGAAAATAATTATCCTGCTTACATTATTGATCCAAAACACAACCCGTCTAATCAGCCCCGTATGGCCATTGGCTACTCCATCATGGGCTGCATTGGTTTGCTCTCAAAGACTAAAATCATTTCTATAGACAAAAAACAAATAGATGAAATTATTACTACCATTCTTTGCGTAGACGAAAAATGTAGAGTTAATGTTAGTTTAGAAAACAACCAAGCTAAATTACTCGCACTTGAACTTATTGATCGTAGACCGGTATTGATTGCAAGTGAGTTTTTAACTGGAGCAGCTCATGTTGCTACTAATCAATTTAATGAAAACGCTAAATATTTTGTTGACTATAAAACCATCCCTGAGATAAATCATCACTTATTAGAAGGACTTAGTTTACCTAAAAGCAATGCTACCAATCATGTTTTTGTATTCATCAATTCTAAACTTTATGACTTTCGCAACCAAAAACGCTTTCGGCTTACCCAGCAAGTGGTAGAGAAAAAAAATATTGATGCTTTAGCTATCAACTTAGAAATGACCAATAAATTTACTCAAGTTTTTGAGCTCATTACACTGATGAGCTACACTAATTTTTATTTAGCTATGCTAGAGGGCATAGATCCAGCACCGATTCCTACTGTAGATTGGTTTAAAGATCAGCTTAAAAAATAAAAATCTACCTAGCAAAATCCACCTAACACTTTTGATTAACATTAAGTTAGGCTAAACTAATAGATATGGATCAACCTGCCCTCATTGATTTATCAACCGCCAGCAAACTCTCCAAAGCTCAGGTAGGAGAAAAAATTTTACAACTAGCAAAACTCCTCAAGAGAGGAGTTCCTATTCCCAAAACAATAATTATTCCCCATCAAACTCTTGAACAAATTATTTACAAAACCAATCTAGCTCACCAGCTAAATCAAGTTTTAAAATCATTCTCCAAAAACCAAAAGCATCAAGATTTATTACTTAAGCAAATCAGGCACATCATGTGTCACCTTAATTTACCAACAGATATTACCAAGCCAATCATAGCCTGGTATTATCAAAATCCTGGCTTCCTTAGAGTCAGCGCAGTTTCTGATCCAGTCGGACAGCATCAGCATAATAATGTTAATGGTGACACCAATTTACTTGATTCCATCATGACAGTTTGGTCTAAACACGTTGTGCTTGACTTTGACAACAAAAAGCTTGAGATTTATGCTCCACCAATTTTAATTCAACACCAAGGCCAACCAGAGATATCAGGCATTGCCCTAACACAATCTCCACATCATAAATCTCAACTACAGATCTTTTCTAACTGGGGAGTTTATGATCCTCATCATCCTAAAATCAAGCAGGATATTATTAACGTAGACATTCGTACTAATCAAATCACCCAAAAACAACTTCATCCACAGTATCTAATGTTACAAAGACAAATTGATTCTTTAAAAGAAAAATCGATCTTGCACTATAAACAACAACAGTTAAGCCTAGATGACAACCAAACCCTAGAATTAGCTCGCTTGATTATTACCATTAAGAGATCAACTTATGGCCCGCAACTAGTGAACTGGTATTACCAACAGGGTCAATTTTTCATCACTGAGGTTAAATCTATTCCAGAATCAACTACTAATAAAAACCACAACAAAATTCTTCTCTCAGGAGATTCTTTTCAATCCGGCATCTCTAGCGGGAAAGTTTTTGTGCTAACTAATAAAAAACAACTTTCTAAAATTGATTTTGGACAAGTGATAGTAGTCAAAGAATTGACTACTGATTATCTACCTGCTTTAGAAAAAGCTGCAGCTATCATTTGCGATCGTGGCCTAGCCACACCCATACTAGTCAACTATGTTAAAAAGTACCATCTCCCAACAGTGATTAATACCCAACATGCTACTAAATATCTCAATCCAGGATTATCAGTGATTGTTGATGCTAATGCAGGCCGAGTTTTGGCAACATCTATCACAACACCCACGACAAAACAAAATATATTGCCTTCAACCATCACTAAAGTTTATATTTCAGCTGGCAATCCTGCCAAAGCAACTGAATATGTTTCTCCTGAGGTGGACGGAGTAGGAGTACTACGAAGCGAGTACTCATTTGCCAGCATGGGAGAACATCCTTACCGTCTCTTAAAATCTAAGAAAAAATCTCAGCTTAAAGAAATTTTAAAAAAGACAATTCAGTCTTACCAAAAAACCAAACCCAATTTACCAGTAATTTATCGATCTCAAGATTTTACCTCACGAGATTTTGGAGCATTAACCAACGCAGTCAGCTTTGAGCCTAATGAAATTAATCCTTATCTAGGGTTTCGCGGAGGCCTACGAATGATTAGTAATTTTGAGCTCCTTAATCTAGAAATGGAAGTAATTAAAGAAGTTTTATCCACCAGCCTAGCTCCCTTGGGTTTAATGCTACCCTTTGTGCGAACACCTAGTGAGCTACGACTAATTATTAATTATCTCACCAACTATCACTTGATTAATCAACAACCAAACCTAAGTTTATACCTGCAGCTTAATACGCCAGAAAACATACTTCAGCTTAAGTATTATCTACAAAAACAAATTAGCGGAATTTCTGTTAATGTTCGTAGTCTGCACGGTCTACTTCATGGGATTGATCCTGATAATCCTGATATTTACAACCTCTACCCTATGGATATAGAGCTAATGAGAAACTTATTGGAAAAAGTCATGCATGAAGTCCAATCAACTCAGGATAGTGAGGGAACTACTAAATTTAGGCCTAAAGCTATACTGCATTTAGAAAACTATAATTTACAGTTAGTTGAAATCGCAATTCAACTTGGTTTTGATATCATCACAGTTAAACCAGAATTTGCACTACGAACCAAACAATATATTATTGAGCTTGAGGAACAAAAACTACACACTGTGTAAAACTAAATAAAGACAATGTCAAATATTACCTATATTTACGCTCGAGAAATTCTTGACTCAAGAGGTCTACCAACCATTGAATGTAGTATTTGGCTAGACACTGGTCACATGGTAACTAGTAGTGTCCCGACTGGCCTTGAATCTGGAAAATATAGCGCTGTCTCACTAGTTGATCATGACCCAAATGAAATGAATGGCCAAGGGGTTACAAAAGCGATAAATAACATCAACGCCATCATTGCCCCACAACTAGTGGGGAAGGACCCCACTAAGCAAACTGAAGCAGATCAACTTTTGATAAATCTAGATGGCACTCGTGATAAAAGCAAGCTAGGAGCCAATGCTTTATTAGCTGTATCTCAGGCTGTGCTTAAAGCCGGTGCTGCCTGTGTGGAGATGCCACTTTATTACTACATCCAACAAAAATATCAAACAGTAGAGAGCTTTAAAATCCCAACTTGCATCTACAGTATGCTAAATGGAGGAATATATGGAACAGATAATCTAGATTTAAAAGATTTTTCTATTATTCCTGCCAGTTATATTGAATATCGCAAATCACTTAACATAGCGGTGACTTTTTTCCAAAAACTAGAAGAGGTTTTAATTGCCAAGGAAGCCATTCACTGTGTTGGTAAAGTCGGCGGCTTTGCCCCAAACCTTTATTCAAATATAGATGCTTTTGAGATCTTGGTTGAAACCACAAAAAGCACTCGATATACTTTTGCTCAAGATTTATTTTTAGGCATTGATGCTTCAGCCTCCAACCTACATGAAGATGGCAAATATCTTTTAAGAGATCGCTCTAAACCCTTTACTGCAAAAGAGCTCTTGGTTTACTATCAAACCTTACGCACCACCCACCAAGTAATTCATATCGAAGATCCTTTCCAGGAAGATGACTGGAAAAGTTGGCAAGAATTAACTAGAGAACTGGGGGAAACAACTAATATTGTTGGCAATAAACTTGTTACGGCTAATAAAGAACGACTCCAAAAGGTAGTTGAGCAGAAGTTGTGTAATGCTGTGGCTGTCAAACCTATCCAAGCAGGAACCATTAGCGAAACCATTGATTTTATCAAAACTGCCAAAGAATCTGGCTTAAAAGTAATTATTTCTCAGAGAAGCGGTGAAACCAATGATAAATTTTTAGCAGATTTAGCCGTCGGAGTTGGTGCTAATTTTGTTAGATTTGGCGCACCAAATAGAGGAGAGCGGGTTGCTAAATACAACCGACTTTTAGAAATTTATCAGCAGCTTGCAGAGTGGAGCAATCCACAGTAAAATTCTATTTTCTAAGAAAGAGATATTATGAATCTATTACAACCGGGAACAGTGGAAGTTTGGATGTCTAGCCCTTATGCTTTAATAATTTTAGGCTTACTATCATTTTCAGAAAGTTCTTGTTTCCTAATTCCCCCAGAAGTAATGGTCATCCCAATGGGTATCAATGCTCCAGAAAAGGCACTGTGGTATGGCTTATTTATTTCACTCTTATCTTTATTTGGCGCTATGTTTGGTTATTTTCTGGGTCAAAGGGGGGGGAAGCCAATTTTAAGACGTCTTTTTAAAGAAAAGCACGTTCGATCCGTAGAAAACCTATTTAAAAAATACGACTCTAAGGCTATTTTTATTGCTGCTTTTACCCCGATTCCCTATAAAGTTTTCACAATCTCAGCCGGAGTGTTTGATCTAGATTATAAAAGATTTATGATTGCCTCAATTATTGGGCGTACCTCTAGATACATGATTGTCATGGGTTTAATATTTTTCTTTGGCGAGCGTATTCGGTATTTTATTGAGCATCAACTCGACGTAGTGATTGGCATTAGTACAATTGCAGCCATTATTCTGTTTATCTTTTATAAATTTATCATTCCTTTTATTGAAGACAAGTGGCTCAAACGCTCTCTTAAGGACATTCTCTTTGGCTGGATGAAGTAGAACCCAAAACAAACTATTTTGAACTTTAATTTATTTTAGATATTTTTGATTCGGTTTGATAATTAAAGATGTAGTTGTTTATTCGTATCATCTTCGGATATGCTGTATTTAATTCGGGAAACTTACGCCCGAAGATGATAAATACTAAAAGGAACTATATGGCAGTTACTCTTTATAAACGTCAACGACAGATCTTAGATTTCATCGCTCAATACATTCAGCAAAATGGCTATGCACCCACTCTTCAAGAGATTGCTAACTCAATTGGCGTATCATCATTAGCCACAGTTCATGAACATCTCCAGGCTTTAGAAAGAAAAAAGGTTATTAAACGATATGGCGGTCAAGTTAGAGGAATTGAGCTTTTAGACAGAACTTTTTTAAGTAATGATGAAGGTATTAATGTACCCATTATGGGATACATCGCTGCTGGCAAACCAATTGAACCCTATACTGACCCTGATGCTAGCTTTAAAATTTCACCAGAAATGATCTCTGGTAAAAAAAGAGCCTATGTTTTACAGGTTAAAGGTCAATCCATGATCGAGGATCACATCGACGATGGTGATTATGTAGTAATCGAAGAAACCCAAAGCGTAGAAGATGGCGATATTGTAGTAGCTCTACTTGATAATGGCCTAGCTACTCTTAAGAAATTTTACAAAGAAGTCACCCGCGTGCGCTTAGAACCAGCTAACTCTAGCATGAGCCCTATATATGCAACTAATGTTCAGATCCAAGGCAGAGTAGTGGGCTTGATTCGTAAGTTTCAATATTAGTTTTGAGCTTTGATTTTTGATTAAAAAAATTAGCAGACACACCATGAGACTGCTAATTACCCCTTTTTTTATGAAAGATTGATATATAGATCTATTTATCTAGTATAAACTGTTTTTCTGAGTACTTTTGATCTAGATTGATATAACACCTTAACACATAGAGGTAGTCTGAAAGACGATTAAGATACTGCAAAATTAAAGCAGGGACTACTTTTTGTTTAGCATATTTAAAAATGAGGCGTTCACAGCGCCTGCACACTGTGCGAGCAATATCTAGTTGAGCTGCGAGTTTAGTCCCACCAGGGTGGAGAAACTTATCATGCCAATTGCCTACCATTGTAGTTTGAAGTAGCTCAGATTGCTTTTCTAGCCTATTTAAAGCTGGTTTTTTAAACTTTACTTGTGGTGCCTGCACAATTACTGCGCTCAATTGATATAAGTCTTGCTGGATTTGTTCTAAAACTTTTTTTTGAGTAATAGAATCGTTTTTAGCATCAACTATTACTGGAATACATGCTATGACTAGTCCAATCCAAGAATTTAGCTCATCTAGAGTACCAATGACCTCCATTACTAGGCTGTCCTTAGCCACCCGCTGACCATTAGCTAAAGAAGTTTGACCGCAGTCGCCGGTTTTGGTGGAAATTGAATTCATAGTTACTTTTTTATCCAAGGGGCAGCGGAGAGCATCGGACCATAGACATCGTCCTTTATATCGATCTGGAGGTCTTTGATTTGTTTTTTAGTGGGCGGCCGCGACTGAAATTCAACTTGGCTGGCCTCGGTAATCACCGCCAGGGGTTGAGCCTCGTTGGCTTCGCCCATTTCCACCACCGCGGCCGCAGCCAAACCCTCAGCCACATTTACTTGAGTCATTTGGAGTTTTCGCCCAAATAAATCTGGGGTACCAATTTTATTCACTAAAGCCTTAAACCCGCAGTGGGCCAGAGCTGTGCCCGTCGTACCCCATTTAAGTGGCTGAGTTTTACTATCGGTAATTAAAACTCCCAGTTGTTTAACTTTAAACTCTTTGCGTAAAAACTGCCAAATCTCTTTAGCTGATTTGTAGGGATCTTTTGGTAAAAATGCATAATATTTGCCGGTATTAGACTGATCAATGCCAGCATCAACGGCAATGGCGCCATGCTTAATGGCAATCACTAGATTGTATTTTGAATAACTCTCATCAATGTAGGCTTCTGCTTCTTTTTTAGCTAAAGCATGTTTTTCTTCGTGAGTGCCTTTTTTAATTAACTTTACATTACCCTCGCACAAAGCCACAACTTTAGAGGTGACGACAACAATACTTTTTTCCTCTAGATCGCGTAGGGAGTCTTTAATTAAAGACATTAAATCATAGTTTGGTTTGACGACTGGAGTCTGAATTGGTCTAACTATCATTGGCGCTATTGTAAGTGAGAAACTACTTCTTGACTACTTTAAACACTCGTAGCTCTTCAATTCTATCTAGTAGCTGCCACTGCTGATCAACAAAAGTGGAAATTTCCCAAGCTGGATTCTCTCGACTAGTGGCTACGTCATGAGGGGAGATGATGTATAAAATTTCTGTTTGTGAATAATCATCTACACTTAGAGGCTTGATTTCATTTACATCTAAAAAGTATCTGTAGCGAGTGGCCCTAGTATTTGAATCAGCTAGTGAAGCAATGTTGATGGTCTTAGTTTCAAAAGCGGCATCTTTAGCAACTACCTCGGCAAGCTGCCGCACCAAAGGCATATTTTCCTGCCAGGTGGGAGAGCGATTAAGATCAATTGAAATAAACAATCTAGCGCAAAATAAAACTCCAGCTAAAACAAAAATTGGTTTGTACCCGCAATGATTACTAGCTCTAATTGCGCCCCTGATTAAGATATATAACAATCCAAACCAAAGATAACTGGCATAGTAATTATTATCTAAACTAGGAAAAAAGCTGATAATGCTTAAAAAGCCCAACCAACCACCAATAATCATTATATCTAGATCAAGCTTATTTTGTACAAAAAACTCTTTAATTCTCTTAAAACTCAAACCAATAAATAAAACTGTTACCGGCCAAGTGGTAATTTCTGGCAGAGTAAGCAGTTTAGAAAATGTACTGTTGGTAAAAATAAATGGAGTCGTCACAAAGTGAGTTAATGAAAAATTAAAAAGCTGTTGGGAAGAATCGCCCACAAAACTATCTTTTAAAATCTTAAAATAAAACCATTCATGAGTTAGATCAAAAAGAATAAAATTAATGTTGGCAAAGAGAAAGGTGAAAATAAATAAAAAAGGATAAACAATCTTAAAAAAACTTTTTCTTGCCCACATCAGCATTAACCACGGTACTACCAGAGCAATACTAAAATAATGCAACTGAAATAATAATCCTAAAGTAAAACCAGCTAAAGCAGTCCACAGCGCTGAAGGTTTTTCAAACCATTTTCGTAAAAATATTAAGTACAGCAAGCCAAAAAATGGCATGGTGTTTGGATTCCACGGCCAGATGACATACTCAACCACTGGGGGAGAAAGGGCATAAATTGCCGCCACCCACAAGGCTAATTTTTGATTATCCCACATGGAGATTAATTGATAAACTAAAAACACCGAGGTCACTCCCAACAAAGCAGTAAATATCGCCGGCCCCACTGGGTTGTAATCAGCTAGCCATAAGGCAGGCAGCATCAGGTAATAATGAAACACCCCAAAAAAATCTTTCCCTTCTCCCATTTCATTAAAAGGTCCAAATAGGGTAATGTCTTTTTCAGTAATGATTCTCCTGATGGCCATCATGTCTCGACCTTCATCCCAGATAAATCTCATTTTGGTTTCGATGTGGTAGAACCTGACAAAAGCCGCCAGCAATAAAATCACGCCTAAAATCAACCAAGATTTATTTTTGTAAAAAAATGTTTGTATACGGTTAAGTGTCACAGGTGTAGTCTAACAAAAAAAAGAAAATAAAATTAGATAATTTATTTTTTTGTATATCTGGCTCGTCGGTTGCACTCCCTCGTTCCATATTGCTCGCGGGTTCATGATAAAATCATTTTAACTTGTGGTAACATCAACTATACTAGAACGTTAGAAGAAATTATTTTTACTAAAACATCTTATTAAAAATATGAAACAAATCATTTTTCTCTCATTATTAGCAATATTATTTTTATCAGGTTGCAGTTTATCTCCAAAGCCTAATAATGAATCAAATCCTCTTAAAAACGGGATCGTCAACAATTTAAATAAAACTTATTCAAGTAAAAAATATGGACTTGAGGTTACCTATCCTAATGATTGGTCTATTGACTCTGAAACACCTGGTTGGATAGTGGTCAAACCCAATGCTCAAATTGATCCCAACTCAAATCCAGACGACGGAACAATTGTAATAACTACATTTCAAAAATCCCAAAAAACAGTTGAGCAGTATATGTCAGAATTAAATTCTAGTACTGGAACAAAGAATAATGATGTATACAAATTTATTGGAAAGGTAAATGTTGGTGATAAAAACATAGAAGGAATACTAACTCAAGGAGGTTGCTGCGGACTCTTTGGTAAGCATATTTTTGTTTCAGAAAATGGAAGAATTTTTCAAATAACCTTAAGAGGTACTGCCGAAAGTTCTGAATTTCAAAACGAAAGCGTATTTAATGAGATAGTTAAAAACATAAGATTTGTTGAATAATTGCTACTAAAAACTTTCTAAAATAAGAACTCCGCATCATCATTGCGAACAGCCTAAACCAAAAAACCTGCTTGCAGATATCAATAGAAAAATTACAGAGTACCAGGCAAAATTTGACAAAGAAGAAAGAGCTCCTTGAATGCCCATATTGCTCGCGGGTTCATGATAAAATCATTCTAACTTGTGGCAACATCAGATACACGCGAACGTTGTACGAAATAAATTTAAAGTTATACTTATAAGTAACATGAAAACCTATCGTCAAAAAAATAGACTACTTAATTATGTATTTGGAGCGGTTTGGTTAATACTTGGTTCAAGCAAATTTTTTTTGATTAGCGCAGAGATCAACATTTTCTCAGTTGCAATTTATATTGTGTTGATTATTATCCCCGCTTTTATTATTCCAATAATCGCGATAAGAAATAATTTGACATTAAATACCAAAAATAACACTTTAATCGTCAGATCTTTGTTACACACCTACGTAATAAAAATAAGTGAGATTGTTGACATTAAATTTCCCGAGTACGCACCAATGCATATTAAAAACAGATTTATAAGAGCCTTACATGACGATGATTTTTCTTTTACAAAATGTTATGTCGTTACAAAAAACAATTCAAATGGAATATTGATTCCATTCAGATCTTTTGGGGGGAATGAATTTAAATCAATTATTGATCTAATCAAATCAATCAACAAAAATCTTTTTTATATAGAATATCCACTAAAATCATCGTTGCTACAAAAGTAATCCCGCTTTTAACTTTAAATTTAAATGTTTTAAATTTATGAAAAAAATAATACCATCTAAGCTTTACACTAAAACTGGGACTTTTTTTGTAGTCGCGTATCTGATATTTGTTGTTCTGCTTACTTATAGTTTTTTCACTTGTGAGGAAATGGGCTGTTTCTTTTCGCTTTTGCTTTGGATGCCTTGGATACAGGATCCGGTTTTCCACTTTTTAAACAACTTGACAGGATCATCAGTATATATGGAAATAATTGCTGCTGTTATTAACACAATTTTAAATATTGCTATTCTTTACATAATTGGTGGCTTACTTGAGGCGCTGGTAACGAAACTACGGGCTACAACCCAAAATTTAAGATAAAAATATATCTAACTATGATTAAGGTAAAAAAATTCTTAAGACATTACAGAAAACCAGATGAAATTTAAACTCGTTTCCAGCTACCAGCCCACCGGTGACCAACCCCAGACCATAGAAAAATTAGTAAGTGGTATCAATAGTAATAAAAAACACCAAACGCTCCTGGGTGTGACGGGCAGTGGAAAAAGCATTTCTTACGATGAAAGAATATTTATTACCAATAAATATCAAAATGGCTATTCAGAACCACAATTAATTCCGATAGGAAAACTCGTTGATAAATTATTCCAAGAAGAAAAAATTAAAAAAATAAATGAGACAGAAATATTGTCTTCAACAACTATAAAAAAAACATTTGAAACATTTAGCTTTAATCCCCAAACAGGAGTAACTGAACTTAAAAAAATTACACAATTTATTCGTCATAAAACACCCAAAAAAATATTTCACCTCACCACATCCTGTGGTAAAGAAATCAAAACCACAGGAGATCACAACTTCTGGGTTTTAAGAAAAGGCAAACTAATTTTAATTAAAACTCATGAAATTAAAATAACAGACTACCTTCCGATACCGCAAGAATTGATTCATAACCAAAACAACGAGGAAATGGTGGGAATCTGGCTAACACCATGGATAAAGAAATCACTCTATTACTTTAAGTATCAACAATTAGTTAAATTGATCAAAGTTGATAGTGAAAAGTTAAAAAAGATACTTGGCTACTCCAAGTGGTACCATGCTACTAAATTAAATGAGGGAATAAACTTATCTTATCTTCACCAAATAACTAAACCAGATAAGAGGCTAAAAGAGCTGAAAATTTATCGGCCAAGAGCAAAAAAACTGACTCTATATCAAAATATTTCTGATGAATATCTACAACTAATAGGAATTTATATTGCAGAGGGACATTCAACAAGTAGATACCTACTAATTAGCGCTCATGAGCTAGAATTTAAAAAAATTCTTACCAAAATATTAACTAAACTTAAAATCAAATATAAAGAAAGAAAATTTAACCCTGGAGATTTTCAGATTAGCCACTCTGCTCTGGCAGAAATATTTAGTAAATGGTGTGGGAGGTTATCTCAAGAGAAGAGACTCCCTCCTTGGTTCCTATCACTGTCCAAAACACAACTATCTATACTACTATCAGCCTATTTTTCTGGTGACGGAAGTGTATCTCTAAATGAAGTCACGACTATATCTGCTAGTAGACAACTAATTTCTGACCTTTCATATGCCTTACTAACTTTTGGCATCCATGCCCGAATTAGAAAAAAATATAAAAGAGCTACAAACACAAACTCTCCTAAAAAACTTTATCATGAGCTAGTGATCTCTGGACAAAAAGACTTAAGAACTTTTACCAAACAAATTGGTTTCACCCTAAAAAGAAAACAAGATCTATTGGAAAAAATTATTTTGAAAAAACCAAACACTAACGTTGATATCATTCCACTTTCTGGAGAAATAATACTAACAATTAGAAAAGACATAAATCTTACCCAAAAAAGTCTTGCCAAAAAACTGAGTGTAACTCGAAGCCATATTTCTTTAATTGAAAATAATCTTAGATCTCCTTCTAGAAATTTAATAAACAAACTAACCTCCTTACCAGAAATTAAGCTTTCTAGTGAATATCATGAGCTTGTGCTTTTAAAAAATATTTTTTGGACAAGAGTTAGATCTATTACGAAAATAAATCCTCCGAGTAAATATGTTTATGATATAGCAGTAGAAGATAATGAAACCTTTCTAGCCGGACATGGCGGACTCTTTGTTCATAATACCTTCGCCATAGCCAATGTGATTGAGCAAACTCAAAAACCCACGCTGGTGATTGCCCACAACAAAACCTTAGCTGCGCAACTCTACCAGGAATTCCGGGATTTTTTCCCTGACAATGCGGTCAGTTATTTTGTGAGTTACTACGACTACTATCAGCCTGAAGCTTACATCCCTAGCACTGATACTTACATTGAAAAAGAAGCCCAGATTAATGATGAGATTGATAAACTCCGGCTATCTACCACCACTAACTTACTAACCAGAAACGACGTCATTGTGGTGGCTTCGGTGTCATGTATTTATAACCTCGGTTCACCAGTAGAATATGGGCGGTATATTTTAGAAATTATCGAAGGGCAGTTAGTGCAGCGGCGGGATCTGCTTCTAAGACTTTCTCAGCTCCAATACGAAGCTAGCTCCACAGAGTTACGACGCGGAACATATCGCCTGCGTGGAGATACGATTCAACTCTGGCCAGCTTATGAAGACAAAGCCCTACGGATTGATACTTTAGAAAATAAAATTACTAAAATTGACTGGATTGATCCCATCACTGGGACCAAGATGAACCCAAATAAACTCACCCTTTACGAGAGAAAGCAAAAAGAGTTTATCATCTACCCAGCCAAGCATTATGTGATTGACCCCAAAACTCAGACCGAGCAGTTTGAGGCTATCTTTGAAGATCTAAAGCGCAGACTAAAAGAGTTTAAAGATCAGGACAAAGTTTTTGAGGCGCATCGTTTAGAACAAAAGGTCAAGTATGACCTGCAGATGATTAAAGAGTTTGGCTTTACCAATGGGATCGAAAACTACTCGCGCTACTTTGATGGCCGCAGCGTGGGCCAGCCACCCTACACTTTATTGGATTACTTTAAATATAATGCGGAGGAATTTGGTGCTGGTAACTTTTTAACGGTGATGGATGAAAGTCACATGAGCATCCCCCAAATTGGCGGCATGCATGCGGGTGATCAATCTCGCAAAAATACTTTAGTTAATTATGGTTTTAGATTACCTAGTGCTTTGGATAATCGGCCACTTAATTTCACTGAGTTTGAGGAGCGGGTCCCGCAGGCAGTTTATGTCTCAGCTACGCCCAGAGAGTGGGAAATAGAAAAGAGTGGTGAAGTGATTGAGCAGCTGGTCCGGCCGACGGGTTTACTGGACCCAGAGATTGAGCTACGGAAAACTAAAGGACAGATTGAGGATTTAATTATCGAGATTATTAAACGCAAGCAACTGGGGCAGCGCACATTGGTGACGACATTGACTAAAAAAATGGCAGAGGCATTGACGGAGTACCTCAATGACCAGGATAAAATTAAGCAGCTAGTGGAAAGTTTTATTACCAAGCGGGATGAGCAACAAGAACAAATTAATCCTGCCTGCCCCGAAGAAATCGGGGAAAAAATTATTTTAGCCAATGGCTTTTTACCAATTGATGAAATGGAAATCGGGCAGATCCCTCAGCAGTACCAGACGCAGGCGGAGTTACCTTTAGAAATTGATTTAAGAAAAAAGATTCTTTATCCCAAAGTGGCTTACTTGCATTCTGGGGTGGAGACGCTGGAGCGGTCGGATATTCTGGAGGATCTGCGCAAGGGTGAATATGACGTGGTGGTGGGAATTAATTTACTAAGAGAAGGGTTGGATTTGCCAGAGGTGACGTTGGTGGCGATTTTGGATGCGGATAAGGAAGGGTTTTTACGCTCCAGGATTTCGATGATTCAAACCATGGGTAGGGCGGCGCGACATATAGAGGGCAGGGCAATTTTATATGCGGATAATCTGACTAAATCAATGAAGCTAGCAATTGAGGAAACGCAGCGCAGGCGGGAATACCAGCTGGAGTACAACCGTAAACATAACATTGACCCAAAGACGATTATTAAACCAATCCGAGACCGGATGATTGAGAAGGAAGTGGAGGCGGAGCGGACGAAGGGTGAGGAGATGTTCTTGGTTGATTTGGAAAAAGAGCAAGTAGACTTAGTGGCAGTCAAAGCAGATAACTTAACACCAGATGATAAGCGCAAGATGGTCAAGAAACTCAGAACTAGAATGAGACTGGCAGCAGATCAAATGGACTTTGAACTCGCAGCAGTGTTGCGGGATAAAGTGGGGGAGTTGGGGTAAAGATTTTTAACAACTACCTTTCCAGATATGAAATCACTTGGGTTAATGTATCTCTAAACTTACTCCAACCGAACTGAATAATAAATAATCTGCTCAGCACTGCATCCTCCCTTTGCTATAATCCACTTATGCCCTCCAGCTCTTCGGAATCTATTCCATTCTTAATTAAATTTATCAGGCAGAATAATCCTGATCTTAAATCTATCTTGGATGTAGGGGTTGGCTTTGGTAAAAATTGACCTCTTTTGTTATCTTTGATCATATTTTCACCCTAAGATTTACCGAATATAATGAGTGTTAATGAATAAAAGAGAAATAACTAAATTTTTAAAATCATTTACCGCCATTAAGCCAAGAACTATGGTTATTATTGATTTTGCTAATGTTGATAAATGGGAAAAATCTTTGAACTGGACAATTGGAATAAAAAAACTGGGTCAACTTATAAAACATTTTTCTCAAGGAAAAAAATACTTACGTCGCTTTTATTATGGTCGTGATTATGGTCCAAATGAAAAATCAACTCGTTTAAAACCTTGGTCCAAAACTATTCACACTCAAGCACAATACAATGGCTTTGAAATTATTACTAAAAGAGTTAAATACATCCATGATTCTAACTATTCAACTGGATATACCTCGAAATGCAATCTAGATATTGAGATGGCAGTTGACCTCATTAAAGAAAAAACCAATTATGATACAGCTATAATCTTTTCTGGTGATGGCGACCTTGCCTACGTCTGCCGTTATCTAAATCAAAAATTAAACAAAAAAATTTACATATTTGGAGTTAGAAATCATATTGGTAGAGAACTAATTGATGCAAAAAAAGAAGGAACTATTGAAGATATCCTATTTGCAGAAGATTTTGAATATCGACTCAATTTAAAAAGAAACACTTAGAAAGTCAAAAACCCCTCGCGGGGTTTTGATCAAAGTCAAGTAAGCCTTATCGCCTACAAAACTAGTATACAATAAGTTTATATAAAATCAAACAGATTATTATGCCTTCCAGCGCCTCGGAATCTATTCCATACTTAATTAAATTTATCAGTAAAGCATAATCCTGATCTTAAATCTGTCTTGGATGTGGGGATTGGCTTTGGCAAAGTCGTAGAGAGTAGAGTCGTGGACAGAATTAGAAAAGACGAGCAAGTGCTAGTAGTTTACTTGCGAGATAAAGTAGTGGAGTTAGGGTAGAATATATTTAAAGAAAGGTAAAAATGAATAACCAAAGTAAAAATGGAAAAGGTATGCAATTAAATGTGAATGCTGGATCAACTCCAATTCTCTATACGGACAACATTTTTATGTCCACTAACCATGATGGATTGGTGTTAGATATAGTTCAAAGAGTGGGCTCATCAGATCAAGGTCAAATTGTATCTAGGATAGGAATGAGTAGAGAACATGCAAAAAAATTTGTTGAAAAACTCGCCCAACTTTTAGTCAAAACAGAGGGACAAATGGTAACTGGAAAAGATAAAATAATTAACTAATACTTCTTATGCCCCCCCCTGCGTCCGGTTAGTATTTTTTTCTACAATCATCTCAATTGAAAAATGCTAGCAAAAACTCCTTTCCCCATAGACACTTAGAGTTTGACTGGTCGAGTGGTAGAATGGTCTTTATGTTCCAACAAGCATTTAAAAATATTGATAATATTCTTCACACTGACTCTGGTTGCGGTACAGAGCTTGATTATGTAGAGCAAACTTCATGGATTTTATTTCTAAAGTATCTAGATGATCTAGAAGAAACAAAAAAAGCTGAGAGTAAGCTGTCAGGAAAAGAGTACGAGTACATCTTAAAATCTGAATATCAATGGAATACTTGGGCTTGTCCTAAAACAAAAAGCGGTAAGCTTGATCACCACCAGGCTCTAGATGGTGACGATTTGAAAGATTTTGTAAATGATAAATTATTTCCTTACCTTAAAAAATTTAAAGCCGAAGATCCCAATACTATTGAGTATAAAATTGGGGAAATTTTTAGTGAGTTAAAAAATAAACTAGCCAGTGGTTATAAACTTAGGCAAATTTTAAACACAGTTGATGAAATGCATTTTCGCCTTCATGAGGAGAAGCATGAGTTATCTCACTTATATGAAGCAAAAATTGCCAAGATGGGCAATGCGGGGCGTAATGGAGGTGAATATTACACTCCACGACCATTAATTAGGACTATTGTGAAAGTAGTTGATCCAAAAGTTGGAGAGACAATTTACGATGGAGCGTGTGGGAGTGCTGGATTTTTAGTAGAGGCTTTTAATTATCTGACTCAAAACAAAACACAATTATCATCTAGCCAAATGGCTAAATTGCAAAATGAGACTTTTTATGGGAAAGAGATAAAATCTCTGGCTTATATTATTGGAATCATGAACATGATTCTGCATGGGGTTGAGACGCCCAATATTCGACACATGAATACGCTCTCGGAGAATATTAATGATATTCAAGAAAAAGATCGTTACAACGTTATTTTAGCCAATCCACCTTTTGGAGCGGGGATTGGACGAGAGATTCAACAAAACTTTCCTATTAAAACTGGTGAAACTGCTTTCTTATTCCTACAGCATTTTATTAAGATTCTGAAAGCTGGTGGGCGAGCAGGGATTGTGATTAAGAATACTTTTTTGAGTAATACTGATAATGCTTCGGTTAGTTTGCGCAAGCTTTTACTGGAAAGTTGCAACTTGCATTCCGTACTTGATCTGCCGGGGGGAGTATTTGCTGGGGCTGGAGTAAAAACAATCGTGTTATTTTTCAAAAAAGGGGCACCAACTAAAAAGGTGTGGTTTTATCAATTGAACCTAGATAGGAATCTAGGAAAAACTAATCCTTTAAATGAAAGAGACTTGGCAGAATTTGTAAAACTACAAAAAGAAAAGCAGGACTCAGAAAACTCTTGGAGCATAGATATAAAAGATATTGACCAAAAAACATATGACTTATCTGCAAAAAATCCCAATAAAAACGACGAAGTAATTTTAAGAGAGCCAAAAGAAATACTGAAGGAGATGAGAAAGCTAGATGTGGAAAGTGGCGAAATCATTGTCAATATAAAGGATTTAATAAATTAGACATGTCCAATTCTCAAAATAGCATCCTCATCTATACTTCCCAAAACGGGAAAATTTCCGTTGATGTTTTGTTAAAAGAAAAAACTGTTTGGCTTTCGCAATCTCAAATTTGTGAACTTTTTGGCAAAGCAAAAGGAACGATCAGTGAACATATTAAAAATGTTTTCGAAGAAGAGTTGAGTCAAAATTCAGTTGTTCGGAATTTCCGAACAACTGCCAGTGATGGAAAAAATTACTTAACAAATTATTATAATCTTGACCTGATTCTTGCAGTCGGATATCGTGTAAAGTCACCGCAAGGAACAAAATTTCGACAATGGGCAACAGAACGACTCAAAGAATATTTAATTCATGGTTTTTCACTCAATGAAAAAATATTAAAGTCAGGAAAATCTACAGAATATTTCGATAAACTTCAAACTAGACTTCGAGAAATTCGGCTTTCTGAACGGATTTTTTATCAAAAAATAAAAGATATTTACACCACGAGTATTGATTATGATCCAAAAGATGACAGAACAATTGAATTTTTTAAAGTGGTACAAAATAAACTCCTTTGGGCGATAAGTAAAAAAACAGCCGCGGAATTGGTACATCGAAGATCAGATCACAGACTTCCTTATTTGGGTATGCAATCTTTTGATAAAAAAGATGAAAAAGCTATCACGAAAAAAGATGTGAGTATTGCCAAAAATTATCTCAATGAAAAGGAAATCAAAACACTGGGACTTTTAGTTGAACAGTATCTGGCATTTGCGGAAACTATGGCAGAAGCGCAAACACCGATGAAAATGACAAATTGGATAGGACGACTTGATATTATTTTGCAGATGAGCGGCAAAGAAATTTTGACGCATTCCGGAAAAATTTCCCATAAAATTGCGATGATAAAATCAGGAAAAGAATATGAGGGATTTAAAGAGGAACAGCAAAAAATAGAACGGGAAGAAAGTATGAAAGAACTGGAAGCAGATATAAAATCTTTAAAAAAATAATAAAGAGTAAAAAATTCGACTAAACACAATGAGGTGGTTTTGAATAATATTAAACAATTTTTATAATATGAGCTATGAACAATACTAAACAAAAAATTAAATGTCCAAAATGCGGAGAATCAATTTCAATTGATGATGTTTTAACACATCAAATTGAGGAAAAAGTAAAAAAAGATTTGGAAGTATCCCAAAAAGCGAAAGAGGAGGAATTGGCACAAAAAACAAGAAATTTAAAAAAGCAAGCTGATGAGCTAGTTGAAAGCAAAAAAGAGATTGATCGGGTTGTGGCAAAACAAGTGCTTGATAAAATAAGTGAGGAAAGATTAAAACTTTACAAAGAAGCGAAGATAGAAGTAGAAAAAGAGCAAAATTCAAAAACAGTGCTTTTAGAAGAACAGTTAAAAAGTAAGGCTGAAAAACTAATACAAGCTACAAAAAATGAAGTAGAATTACGCAAAGAAAAAATCAAGCTAGAAGAGGACAGGCAGACATTTGAATTAGAAAAAATGAGACAGTTAGAGGAAGCAAAAAAAACAATTGCTGAAGAAGCAAGCAAAAAAGCAACCGAAGAACAACAATATGTTATTGCCCAACTGAAAAAACAACTTACGGATGCAACAAAAGCCAAAGATGATTTAGCGCGCAAACTCGAACAGGGTTCGCAACAAACACAGGGCGAAGTTTTCGAACTAAAACTTGAAGAGATATTGAAAACAGAATTTCCACAAGATGAAATAATCCCCGTACCTAAGGGAATAAAAGGCGCTGATGTAATTCATAAAATTATAGATCGTTCTGGTCGTTTATGTGGACAAATTATCTGGGAATCAAAAAAGACGAAAGCATGGAGCGAGGGCTGGATCCAAAAGCTTAAAGATGACCAAAGACTTGTAAAAGCGGATGTAGCGGTAATTGTATCAATAACATTACCTGATGATGTAAAGGGTTTTGCTCTTAGAAATGGCATCTTTGTTTGTGATGTAAAACTAGCAATCAATCTCGCCTCATTATTAAGATATGACTTACTAAAAGTAGCCGAAGCAAATAGAGCATTAGTAGGAAAAGACGAGAAAAAAGATGTAGTTTATGCCTACGTGAATAGTACTGAATTTAAACAAAGAATCCAAGCCATTGCGGAAGCGTTTATTGAAATGAAGAACGACATAGATAAAGAAAAAAGATCATATCAAGCCATTTGGGCAAAGAGAGAAAAGCAGGTACAGCGAGTTATCGACAATACATTTGGAATTTATGGAGATCTAAAAGGGTTGACTGGTGGCACAATGCAAGAAATTAAAATGCTGGAATTAGATGCGGGTGATAACGCAGAATAATTATGAAAATAGCTCGCATTAAAGAAATTAAAAACATCGGTACATTTGCAAACTTCGCGAATGGGGCTTCTTTAGGATTTGAAAAATTGACTTTTATTTATGGTTTCAATATGTATGGAAAAACAACTTTGGCTGATATTTTCCAATCTCTCAAAGAAAATAATTCTCAAGTTATTCAAGCAAGAAAAACAATTCCAGCACAATCTGGGCAACAAAAAGTTATTTTTTCGATTAAAGATCAGACAGAAAGTGATATAAAATTTGAAAACAATAATTGGTCTCAAAGCGATATTTCAAAAAATTTAGAGGTTTTTGGTACTGAGTTTATCCATAAAAATTTATTCACTGGTTTAACCATTGAAAGAACAAATAAAGAAAATTTCACTCAATTTATTCTTGGAGAACAAGGTGTAAAACTTGTAGAAGAAATTGCAAAAAAGAAAAAAGAGTTAAGGGACAAAAAAAGAGAATTAAAAAAACAAAGCACCTGCCTTTGTAAAAGACAAAAGTGAATTTGAAATCAAAGCTTTTTTTAATTTTTCTATTGAAGGTTTAAAAAAAGATAAGATTGAAAATGTTTTATCTGAAAAGAAAATTAAGTTGCAGAAAGAACAAAAACGACTTAAAGAGCCACAAAAAATATTGCAATTACAGGAACCGAGTAAACTTGAAATGCCAAATTTTACTGTTATTGAATTACTGCAATCAATAAACAACTTATTACAGGAAAATTACACAGATATCAAAGATGATATTTTAACAAAGCTAAATAAACATTTGTCTGATAATTTTTCGATGCCAGATAATGCAGAAAACTGGATAAAAGAAGGTTTTCATTATTGCAAAGATAAAACAAATGGTGGTTGTCCATTTTGTGGTCAACCTCTTCATAATGCACAAGACTTGATAAATATTTACAATTCATATTTTGATCAGGCTTACAATGATTTTATAAATAGAATTGAACGAGAACTGGAAGGCAAAAAAGCAGAATTAGAAAATATTGCTTTTTCGCAAAAAACGATTCTCCAAACAGCATTAACAAAAGCAGGCCAATACAAAGATTTAATAAGCGATGAAATTTTTCAAACCGAATTAGTTGAATTACAAACGAATATAGAATCATTACAAGAAGAGAATCTAACCACTGCAAAAAATGAAACACTGAAAACTGTAAAATCAAGCTGTGATCAAAAAAGGAAATATCCGTATAAGAAAGTAAATATTGTTGGTTTTTCACGCCTTGAAACACTCTTATTTGTCTATAATCAATCACTTACAACCACAAAAGAAATAATTGATAAACTTTTAAAAAAAATAAAAACTTTCAAAAAACAATATGAAGACGTAACAACAATTACTCAAGCCATAAATTTATTAATAGATGAAATTGGAAAATTCGAGTATAAAAAAGCTAGAATTGATCAAAATCAAGATTGTGTAAATTGTAAAAAGTCAGAAGAAGAAATTATTACATCAGAAAAAGAAATTGAGACGATGAAAACACAATTGCAAAAAGATCAATCTCAATACTTGGAAAGGTATTTCTCTCAAATAAACAATTTATTTAAAAAATTTGGGAGTGGAAATTTTACACTTGAAAACGCAATTAATAATCAAGGCTATTTGCCTGTGTATTCATTAAAAGTAAAGTATCGAGGTGTGGTAATATCTGGCGATCAGTTGCCATATGTATTTAGCGAGTCAGACAGAAGAGCTTTAACTTTGGCTGTATTTTGGGCAAAAATAAATTTAAAAGAACAAGCAGAAAAAGAAAAAACAATCATTATTTTAGATGATCCAGTGGCAAGTTTTGATGACAATAGAATTACTAATAGCATAAATCTATTAAAAGAAACAATAGTTCAAGTTAGCCAAATAGTGATATTAACACACTACCCACATTTTATTAAAAGGTTTTGTGAGATTACAAAAGATGCACAAATAACAGTAAAATATTTAGAAATCAAGCAAGACGACACAACAAGTTCTTTAATTTTATCAGATAGAAATAATTTTATAATGAGTGACTATGAAAAAGTTTTTATG
>JAHJBU010000003.1 GCA_018813375.1 Patescibacteria group bacterium | reverse complement strand
TAGCTTCAATTTCTTTTTGCCAATCTATAGGCCAGCTTGGGACTTGTGCATTTACTTGCGCTGTAAGTTTTAAACCAGCTTTTTTACGAAGTTTTTGAATGTCTCTCATTAGCTCTCTAGCTTCACCTTCAGCCTTGAGTTCTGCAGTGAGAGTGAAATTTAGTTTGACTTTTAGTTCTTCTCCACTTTTCCAATCAACTTCTTTGACGTTTAATTCTTTAGCAATCACTTTTAGTAAGTTGTCTTGTGGTCTTTCTCCAGGGGCAGTGACCGTGAGTTTAGTTAGCGGTTGACGGAGTTTAACTCCTTGGTCTTTTCTTAAAAATCGGGCTTGATTAACAACCTCTTTAGCTGTTGCCATTTTAGATTCTAGGGTTGGATGCATTAATTTTAAATTGGTTTGGGGCCAATTAGTGTGATGAATAGAAGTACTTTCATCAATCAAATTATGATGGATTAACTCGGGGAAAAATGGTGCTAAGGGAGCCATTAGTTGAGCTAAAGTATAAAGTGTATAGCCAAAAACGTGGCTAGCTTCTTGATTGTCCTTGGCTCTCAAACGATCACGACTTAGGCGTAGGTACCAAGTTGAAAGTTCATCTACAAATTCCATTAAAATTCGGCTGGCTTTAATTAAATCGTAGTTATCCATGTATTGAGTAGTGTTTTGGATCAGATGTTGAGTTTTACTTAAAAGCCATTTATCCATAACATGATCAGGTTCAGTTGGAGCTTGAGTGGCATCAATTGATTTATTGCCAAAGGTTTTAAAGAATTTAAATACATTCCACCAAATTATAAAAACTTTGCGACGAATATCAGCCACTTCTTTTTCGTTAAAGCTAAGATTCTCACTTTTCATGACGGTTGAGCTCATTAAATAAAGACGTAGACTATCTACGCCGTACTTGTTTACAATCGACATTGGGTCAGGATAATTTTGCAAGCGCTTGCTCATTTTTTTACCATCTTGCGCTAATACCACCCCATTAACAATTACATTTTTAAAAGAAGAAGTGCTCTGTAGAGTTTTAATAGCTGGGTTTTCTCCAGTGGTTAATGCAGTCGCTAAAACGTGAAGGGTATAAAACCAACCCCTAGTTTGATCGATTCCTTCTGAGATAAACTCAGCTGGAAAGTTAGCTTCAAATTTCGCTTTGTTTTCAAAAGGATAGTGAACGGAACCATAAGGCATTGCCCCAGACTCAAACCAACAGTCAAGAACTTCTGGAATTCTAGTATAGGTTTTACCATTTTTTTCAAAAGTAATCTCATCGACCACATGTTTATGAAGATCACTCACTTTTTGTCCAGAAAGATTTTCTAGCTCTTGCTTGCTGCCAATGCAGATAGTATCACCATCCTCACTTTGCCAAACGGGAAGAGGTGTACCCCAATATCGATTGCGAGAAATTGCCCAATCACGGGCATTTTCTAGCCAATTACCAAAACGACCATTTTGAATATTGTCAGGAATCCAGTTTATTTTTTGATTATTAGCTAACAACTGATCTTTAATAGCAGTTACTTTGACAAACCAACTTTCAGTAGCGTAATTCAGTAATGGGGTGTCGCATCTCCAGCAATGAGGATAGCTGTGCTCGATAGTTTTTTGACTAAATAAAAAATCTTTATTTTGCAAATACTCAATGATTTCTTTATCAGCTTGATCATGATTATGTTTGGGTTTTACATCCATTCCGGCAAAGTCAGTTACTTCTGGAACAAATATTCCGCCCATAGTAACATGTTGAATCAGCTCAATGTTTTCTTTTTCTCCTAGTTGATAGTCATCTTCGCCAAAAGCAGGAGCGATGTGGACAATTCCAGTCCCTTCCTTGGTGTTAATAAAATCTCCAGCCACAATGCGAAAAGCATTCTTGGTGTTTTTAAAATAAGGGAAAAGTGGTTCATAGGTTAAGTTAATGATTTCTTTTCCTTTAAATTTTTTAACAACTTTGCTCTCTGGGGCAATTTCATTTAAACGACTTTTAGCCACAATATAAAGCTGATCTAATTTTTGGCTTTCAAATAAGACGTAGTCTAATTTAGGATCTATGGCCAAAAGAGCATTTCCTGGTAATGTCCAGGGTGTAGTTGTCCAAGCTAAGATAAAAACTGGTTTAGTGGAGTCAGTCAGTAATTGAGTTTTATTGAGGGGAAACTTAACTATTACTGATTGATCAGTAATATCTTTATATCCAAGGGTAACTTCAAAGTTTGACAGAGGTGTGTTACAGCGTGGGCAAACATGCATTGATTTATAGCTTTGGTAAATTAATTTTCTCTCCCAGAGTGATTTGAAAACCCACCACAGGCTTTCCATGTAGTTTGGTTCCATGGTTTTATAGTCATTTTCCATATCAACCCAACGACCGATGCGAGGAATAATTTTTTTCCAATCATCGGCGTAGCGAAGGACGGTATTTTTGCTGGCTTCATTAAATTTATCTACTCCGTAGGTTTCAATGGCTTGTTTGGTTTTTAAATTAAGTTCTTTTTCAACTAAGTTTTCAATCGGTAAGCCATGGCAATCCCAACCCCAGATGCGTTCTACGCGGTAGCCTTTCATGGTCCAGTAGCGTGGGATGACGTCTTTGGTGGTGCTGGCAAGTAAATGTCCGTAGTGAGGTAGGCCGGTGGCAAAGGGTGGGCCATCATAAAAAACATAAGCTTTATCAGCTGGTCTCATTTCAATTGATTTTTCAAAGGCTTTGGTGTCTTGCCACCACTGAAGAATTTCCTCTTCTAATTGAGGTAGGTCTGGCTGTTGATTTAAATCTTTAATTTTTGGCATAAAAAAACTTACTTGACTATAGCCAGGCTAGAGCGACTTTAGATAACTGTTATTGTAAATGAAAGACGATTTTTTAACAAATTGGGAAATTTCTGACCCACCTACAGATTTTGGGTAATTTGTTAGGAGGGGTTAAATACTCTGAGTTTGAAACTATTTATTTCCTAACTTTCTCAATTTCGATAGATTTATTTTTTTAACCTTAGTTCCAAATTCAGAACAGTTTTTATTATCATTGACTTAGTGGTCCTTGAAAAACATATCCTTTAGATATATTTACCAAGGGTGCAGGAAGTAGGTGTATCTTAAGTGGATACACCAGGCAAGTAATTATCTTACCAGCCAACAAATTATATACACCAAAATTACTCTGGTTAGTTTTGATGCAATCTCATCATATTTGATGTAAAATCATCAAAATTAAAAGTGTCACGCTAAGATAAACAAATTATTCGAGAAACTACCTACCTTATTTTGCCTAAACCAGACAGGATTCTAACAACATCCTGTTTTGATTACAGAAAGGAAAAAATTAGGCTATTAATTGAAATTACCCGAAAGGGGATATTTCTACTTTGGACAAAAAGGGACGTTTCTACTTTGCGCTAACAAATAAGTAATTAAAAATATTATTATTCTCTTCTAGGTGATAGCTCGTTTTCATTATCGGGAGAGGCTCCCTCTAGTGCTCTACTTGCTTCTGCCTGCCATGCTTGACCTAGAAAATTCCAATAATTAGGATGCATATCGCTATAGTAATGGGTTTTTTGTTCTTTGCCTGATCCACGATAGCCAATGGGACTAAGACCTCTTTTATCCTTTGGAATTCTTCTATCAAGCATTTAACCTCCTTTTTACTTCTGCCTTAAAAATGCAGGAATTTCGAATTCATCTTCGAATTCGTTCTCTTCTACCATTATATCATTTTTGTCATCTGTGTCAGACTTTTTTATATTTTCAGCATCATCTATAGGGTTATTTTTTTTGCTAAATGGTTTTGAGTTAGTGATTTGCGAGTTAGTTTGAGGTTGAGTCCAGCCACTCGGAGCTCGATCTATTTTAGGCACCAAGTCTACTTCTTTTACCGGTTCTGTTTGAATTTTATCTCGAGACCGTTGACCGTAGGCTCCAAACACATTACGAGTGTTGTATTGATAACCATCAAAGCCAGTTGCAATTACACTAATTTTAATATTAGTACCCATATTTTTATTAATAGTAGCCCCAAAAATAATATTAGCATCATCATCAGCAGCATTAGCAATAATGGCAGAAGCATCAGAAACCTCACTCATAGTCATGTCTTCACCGCCAATAATGTTGTAAAGAATTCCCTTAGCTCCATCAATAGAGATTTCTAAAAGCGGTGAAGAAATTGCCATTCTGGCAGCAGTGGCAGCTCGGTTTTCTCCACTGGCTTCACCAATGCCCATTAGAGCAGATCCTGATTCTGTCATAATGGTTTTAACATCAGCAAAGTCAACGTTAATTAATCCAGGTACAGTAATTAGGTCTGAGATGCCTTGAACACCTTGGCCTAAGATATTATCAGCCAATCTAAAGGCATCAAGTAAAGTCATCTTTTTATCAACTACTTCCATTAGGCGTTGATTGGGAATGACTATTAGAGTATCAACTTTCTCTCGCAATTCCTCAATTCCTTCTTCTGAAGTTCTCATGCGATGAACGCCTTCAAACGCAAATGGTTTGGTCACCACAGCTACAGTCAATGCACCAGCATCTTTGGCGATATCAGCGATTACAGGAGATGCGCCAGTGCCAGTACCACCGCCCATGCCAGCAGTAATAAAAACCATATCTGAATCAAAAAGCATGTCTTTAATTTTTTCTTTGCTTTCATCAGCTGCTACTCTGCCAACTTCAGGATCAGCGCCAGAGCCAAGGCCTTTGGTAAAGTTTTGACCAATTTGAAGTTTAGTTTCAGCTTTAGAAGTTAGTAGGGCTTGAGCATCAGTGTTAATAGAGATAAACTCAACACCTTCAATTTGACCAGAGTCAATCATTGAGTTCACTGCGTTGCCTCCACCACCACCCACTCCCAAAACTTTGATTTTAGCGAAAGTAGTATTAGAAGGTTTAACAAGAGCCATAAGTATTGAATTTGATTTTAGTTACAAATTTAAATTAGTCAAAGTGTATCATATATTATATGCTACGGCATGAGTGATTTGAAGAATGAGCTAATAGCTTCACTGAATTTTTTTCCAAAGACAGATTTGAAAAATGACCCAAGTTGGATACCAGATCTAGCAGATGATTTTCCAGCACGCTGACGACCATATTCCAAAAGTCCAATGCTATTTACAAATGAAGGGTTATGAATGTCCATGGTTAAGCCTTTTATTTCTTTAGGCATGCCAATCCTGGCAGGTAAGTTAAGAGTTCTTCTGGCTATTTCTTGAATTCCTACAGTTTCAGCGCCTCCACCTGAAATAATCACTCCAGCTGGGATAACTGGAATTAGATTTTTGTGTTCAAGTTTTTTACCAACCATAGTAAAAATTTCTTTCATGCGTGGAACCATGATGCCCTCAATAATTTTTTTCTTAGATAAATTTTCCATTGGATCATTGATTCCTAGTTCTGTTGGGTCTATCACATCAGCTAGTTTTCTACGCTTAGTAAATTCTTCTTTGTTTTCTCCTGGTCGAGGCTTCATTTCTTTAGGATCGTTACTAGTAAGACCAAATTTTATTTTTTCAGCAGCTTCAAGACTAACTCTGCATCCTAATGCAATATCCTGAGTGATGTGACGTGCTCCAATTGGTAGTGAAGCAGATAGTTCTAGAGTGCCTTCTACAAAGACACATAGTGATGTTGATCCAGCTCCAATATCAACGACTACTACCCCTAATTCACGCTCAGTTTCTGAAACCACCACCTCTGATGCTGATAAGCCGGAAAACACAAAGCCATCTACGCTTAGCCCTAAATCTTGAACACACTTTTCAAGGTTTTTTAAAGCAGTGGTCATGCCAGTTATGATGTGTGCTTCAGACTCTAGTCTTACTCCATTCATGCCAACTGGGTCTTTAATGCCTTCTTGTGAATCAACTTTAAAATCACGAGGAATGACGTGGATAACAGATCTGTCCGCAGGAAGTGAAATGGCACGGGCTGCTTCAATAACTCGCTCCACATCTTGGGAAACAATTTCTTGGTTAGGGGCAGCTACAGCCACTACACCCTTTGAGTTTTGTGATTTAATATGAGTTCCAGAAACAGAAACATAGGCGCTTTTTACATCAAATCCAGCCATTCTTTCAGCAGCATCTAGGCTTTCAGTCATGGTTGTGATAGCTTTTTCTAAATCAACTATCTGGCTTTTACGAACCCCACGAGATGGAACAGCGGAAACTCCCTTAACATGAAGTTGATTTGTTTCTTTATCTAGGGTGGCAATAAGCGTAGTGCATTTATCAGTTCCTAGGTCAATGGCGGTAATCACTTGGGAGCGAGGCATATATTTGATAATAGCAGAATTATTACTTTTTTAACTACCCAATTACACACCCAATTACATAAAATCTATGGATACCCTACTCATGATGAAGGTGATAAATTAGTACGAAGTACTGGAAATTTAAAACGTAAATCAATCTCTTTGATATCTAGATCAATTTCAGAGAAATTGAGTTTTTCTAGAATCACTGCTAGTTTGGCAATTTGTTGATCTAGCTGAGATTCTTGCGCAAGAACAATAAGTTTATTATTTAAAATGATTTCAATATGGTTGTGGTCGTGAATAATAATCTCATTAATTTTTATGTCATATTCATTTAGTTGCCTAATGAGACTAGTAATTAATCCATGTAGGGTTTGATTAATTTTATTTTCAGTAATAGCTTCTGGCCAGTTTTTAAGAGTAATTTGAACAACTGAGTCATTATTTTTTTCTGGATAAATCAGTCCATTTTCTGCTACTAAGTTTATTTGCTGACTGGGTTCTAGTTTGAGTATGTAACTGCTATCTTTACTAGAAAACAAAAGCTCAATTTTATCTGGCCATGTTTTTTTAATGTTTTTAAGTTGATAAAAATCTAAATTAAGATTTAAAATTTGATTTTCGATGTTAGTAAATAAAAAGGATTTATCCCTGAGAAGACTTAGTTTGTCTATTAATTCATTAGAGCAAGAATTATTATCCAGCTTACACTCAATGTGATTGATTTTTATTATTGGCCAGGGCACTAAACTAGTAACAGCAACCACTCCTGTGATTAATAAAACGCTAAAAAAGACAATTAGTTCACGCTTCACGAAGAGACTTCCATGGTCAGTTGATAAAGCAGTTTTGGGGCATTAGTTGGAATTTTGATTTGGTTTAAATTACTAATAATTTTTAATCGTCTATCCTTAATTTGCTTAAGTTTTTTAATTAAAGTATTTGATGATAGTTGTTTCTGAGGAATCAATTCTGCTGCTCTTTGATTAACTAAGAATTGAGCATTCTTGTTTTGCTCATCATGATGAGAGAAAGGCAGGGGTATAAATATTGTCGGAATTTTTTTAATGGTTAGCTCCATTGTGGTATTAGCTCCTGCTCTTGAGATAGCTACTTGGGCGTGATTGTAAACCCAAGCTATATCTTCTGCATTTGCCCACTCAACTACATAGTAATTTTTTTGTTGGGTAATTGGTAATTTTTTAATAGCTAAGCTTAGTTCTTTTTTATAATCTCTTTTAGAGCTTGCTTGACCGCAGAGATGGATCACTGTCCAATCTTTAGTCAGCTCAATTAATGATTCTTTAATAGTTTGGTTAATAATCCATGAGCCTTGGTTGCCACCAGTGATTAGCAAGATTGGTTTTAAAAGAGCTTGGTTTATCCACTTAGGTTTTTTAGTAGTTTTTTTCAGAAGCTCGGGTCTAATTAGATTGCCTGTCAAAACAGTTTTGTTTAAAGGAAAGTATTTTGCTGATGACGGGTGTGAAATGGCTACCTTTTGTGCAAACCTGGCTATTAATTGATTAGCAATGCCAGCGCAGTGAGTTTGTTCATGAGTGATGATGGGAGTTTTGGTTAATTTAGCGGCAATTGTTAAAGGAATAGCTAGATAACCCCCAAATGAAATTAAAATAGTTGGTTTTTCTTTAATGAAAATTAACCATGATGCTAGGACTGACTTGAAAAATATTGCTAAAGTAGTAAGCTTTTGAATAAAAGATCGTGTCTTTGAGATCCTGATAGCCTTTAGAGGAATAAATCTAACTCCTTTTTGAGAAACTTCTTTTTTTTCTTGAGCGAATTGCTGGAGTTTTGTTTGGCTAAAGATTCTTCCTACAAATATTATTTCATCTCGTGGATAATTTTTTTTAATAAAATCTATGAAGGCTAGGGCTGGTGTGAGGTGTCCGCCAGAAATGATGATTTTCATTATCTATTTATTATACTCTTTGCCAATGCGAAGAAGAATGCCATTGGCTAATAGAATCATCACTAGAGAAGAGCCGCCGTAAGATAAAAAAGGCAGTGGCAAGCCAGTTAATGGCACTAGAGCAACCACCGCAGCTAGATTTAACAAGGTTTGAGATGCTATCCAGATAATTATTCCCCATCCCAGTAATTGGCTAAATTCATTTGTGGCTAGACTAACAGTTTTAGCTGCAAAATAAAAATAAAGGGTAAATAGAGTTAGAATTGCAGTAGAACCAATAAAGCCAATTTCTTCTGCAATGATGGCAAAAATAGAATCTGTACTTGCTTCTGGGATGTAGGAAAATTTTTGTTTTGAATTACTAATTCCTTGGCCAAACCAACCTCCTTGGCCAAGAGCAAGAGTAATTTGTCTAATATGAAACCCAGCTCCTAATGGATCAGCTTGGGGGTTAAGAAAGGTTGTTAGTCTTTCTTTTCTATAGCTGGAGCTTAGTATGGCAATAGTAAGGATAAGAATTGCAATTCCTAAAATTCCTAAAATATGAGGAAGCTTTCCACCTGCTAAAAAAAACATTCCAAAGGCGATGCTACCAATAACTAACAATGAGCCTAGATCAGGCTGGAGTAATATTAACAAAGCTGGTAGTCCGGTAGTAAATAGAAAAGGCAATAGTTTTTGATGTTCACTCATCCATTTAGCAAAAAAAATTATTGTAATTAATTTAAATGACTCAACTGGTTGAAATCTGAAATCACCAAAAAATATCCAGCGATGAGCACCGTTGAACTCTCTGCCAACCCCAGGAATAAAAACCAGAAGTAAGGTTAATAGGCCAAAAACATAGATAAATTTAGATGTTTTTTTCCAAAGAGAGAGCGGAATAAATCTAGCCAGCGTCATAATTATTAACCCCAGTCCTGTCCAAACTAGATGCTGTTTGAGAAAATGATATTGATTGCCAAAAGTATTAAAAGCTTCTGCCACTGAAGCATCAAAAACAAATAGTAGGCCAAGTAAAGTTAAAATAAGAATCGATGAAGTTAACCAGGTAGAGAGAGATAAAACTAATTGATTCTTTTTACCCATGTCTTTTTACCCATGCAATAAGTTTATATCACTGCCAGCCAAACGCCAAATAATGTTAGCATAATTTGAACTAACCAAGCTCTTTGGACTATCTTGGGCTCTTCCCAACCATGGTATTGGAGAAATAAATGAAATGGTGTAGCAGGAATGATTTTTTTACCTAAATATTTCTTTGAAAGTAATTGCATGGCAGAGCTACTTATTTCTAAAACAAAAATAAAGCCAATAATAATCAAAGCAACAGTTTTGCCCAACAGTAAACCAATTACAGCTAAAGTTGCTCCAAATGATAATGAGCCTACATCGCCCATAAATAATCTAGCTGGAAAAACGTTAAAGTATAAGAATGAAATTAAAGATCCCAGCCACATGGCGATAAAAATTGACAATGGTATATCTAGAATTGATGCTGACAAAAACCACAGCCCAAATAAAGAAATTAATAGTATTCCTGAGGCTAAGCCATCAAGCCCATCGGTGATGTTAACTGCATTAGCAAAAGCCACAATCACAAAGGTGGCAAAAGGGATGAAGAAAATTCCCAGCTGAAACGTTCCAATGAAAGGAATGTGTAGAATTGAAATTCCTAGTGAGAAATACATCATGCATGAGACAATCACTGCTAAAATAATTTGTAAAAATAATTTTACTCTCATTCTCATCCCAAAGAATCCACTTTGATTAAACCCGAAGAATTTTTTTACATCGTCGTAAAGTCCTAAGAGTGAAAATGACAAAAAAGTAAAAAATAGGATGTTTATTTCAGCTTGAGCACTTTGATAAACACTAGTTACCTCTATGCCTAAAAAGCCTAGTATGGGTAAAATAGTTGCAAATAGAATTGAAACTAAAGCAATAACTAGTAGCCCTCCTCCAACGGGAGTACCTGCTTTTTGAGAATGAAATTTATCAAAAATTGGAGTTTTTTTACCAAAAGCGTCTCTAGTAACCTGATCGGCTCTTTGAAATTTAAGCCGATATAAAAGATTGATAAATGGCACAATCGTGATGCTAGTTACAATAAAAGAAAATAATAGGAGACCTAAGAGTAATGCCATAACTGTAGTTTAATCTAATCTTTTGATCTTAGCACCCATAGTTTTAAAAAGTTGATCTAGATTTTCATAGCCGCGATTAATGTGGTTTTTAGGATCTTTGAGAATAGTTTCTCCTTGAGCAACCATACCAGCTATTAATAAAGTAGCTCCATGGCGTAAATCTTCAACCTCAAATTCACCTCCTGTTAAATTTGTTTTTCCAGTAATTTTTGCCGCATGTTTATCTTCTTTTTTTATATCTTTAATATTGAAATTATATATTTCTGTTGGATTTTCTATTTTTGGGTTAAATAACTGAATATCTGCTCCCATTTTTTGCAGAGCTTGAGTGTATTTAAAACGGTTTTGAGAGACTGTTTCATGAACAATACTTATTCCTTCAGCCTGAGTAATTAAAGCAGTCCACAGAGGTTGCCAGTCAGTTTTAAAACCAGGATGAGGTGCTGTCGCTAAGTTATGAGCTACGAGCGGTTTTTTATAGAAAAAACGAATGCCATAATTTCCTATCTCGTAACCACCACTGATATTATCTAATTCTTTGAGAAATGCTTGGATATCTTTGCTCTTGGCGTTTTCAACGATGATATCACCTTTGGTTGCCAGGGCAGCGCAGGCAAATGAAACTACCTGGTTTTGGTCAGGCATTATTTTATGAATAGCTCCACTAAGTTTTTTAACTCCTTGAATTTCTATGGTTCTAGATTTGGTGCGTTTAATTTTAGCGCCCATACTGTTTAGAAATTTGATTAGATCATCAACTTCGGTTTCTTCAGCTGCATTTTCTAATAAGGTTAGACCTTGGGCTTTGACAGCAGCCATAATCAGGGTTTCAGTCCCAGTATGAGTATTTTTTTCAAATTTATAATGTCCTCCTATCAATTGCGGAGCAGTAACCTCAATAAGATTTCCCTTTGTTTTAATTTTTGCACCTAAAGCCATTAATCCCTTAAAGTGTCTTTCTAGTGGTCGTTTACCTATTTTGTCTCCTCCTGGATAGGGCACCACCGCTCTACTAAAGCGATCAAGTAGAATTGGGATTAACATGGTTGCAGCTCTAGAAGCTTGACCAAAACTAGTATCTAAAGAATCATTATTTAAGCCTTTGGGGTCAATTAAGTAAGCTCTCTCACCCATAGTTTTAGCATTAGCTCCAAGTGAATTAATGATTTTTGCTACCTGCTTGACATCACTAATGCGGCTAAAATTTAGCAATCTGGAGGGAGAGTTTCCAAGTAGAGCAGCAATCATAATTTTATATGAGGCATTTTTAGCTCCACCAACTCTAACTGACCCATAAAGTGGAGTGCCACCAGTAATGACGTAAGTACTCATAGTTCTCCTTTTAAGACAAGTAAAATATTTCTTCTTGCAAATTAATGTTAAATTTTTGTTTTATTTTTTGTTTAACTAACTTAATTAGCTTTTTTAAATCAGTTGCTGTTCCTTTGCCTTGATTAATGAAAAAAGCAGCATGTTTTTTAGATACTTCTACATCACCGACTCTGACGCCCTTTAGACCAGCGCGGTCGATTAAAAAACCAGCTGAAACAAATTGTTGATTTTTAAATTGAGGAAAAAGTTTTTTTAGCTCTGGGGTATTTGGTGTATTTTTAAAAATGCATCCTGAGCTAGGTTTACCCAGAGGTTGGGTTTTTGCTCGGTATTGAGTTGCTTTTTGCACAAGTTTATGCGATTTTTCTTTGCTTCCTTTTTTTAATACAAACTCAACTCTTAGGATAATTTCTTGAGTTTTTTGAAAGCGAGATGAGCCATAGCGAAATTCGCAATCTTTTTTACTTATCCATTTAACTTTATTTTGTTGATCGATGATTTCTACTCGGTTAATGTGCTCACTAATTAAGTTTTCTAAATAATGAGCATTATTATAAATAGCACCACCAACTGTGCCGGGAATTCCTAAAAAATATTCTAGACCAAAGTACCCCAAATCAATTACTTTTTTAACCAAAAGTGATGTTTTCAGACCTGCTTCAGCCTGAATAAGCTTTTTTCCATCAATGGTGCTTTTGTCTAGCTTGATTAACTTATTGTTTTTTAAATGAAGTACTAAGCCGGAAATTCCCCGATCATCAATAATTACGTTGCTAGCCCCTCCCAGAAGAGTCAACTTAATGTTTTTGTTTTTACAGAAATTTATTATTTCAATAATTTGTTGACGTTTTTTAAGTTCTAGGTAAACTTCAGCCTGACCACCAATTTTAGAATAAGTCTGAGGTGCTAATAGAAAATTAGGCTTGAAATTAAGCTGAGGAAAAGCCTGTTTAAGCTGAGTCAAAATAGACATAGATATAAGGATATTTTATATCAACTCATGAACTTGATAAATATCACCTGCTCCAATAGTGATTATAACATCTCCAGCCTCGAGTTTATCTTTACAATATTTGGCTAAATTTTTAATAGTTTTTAGATTATGTGAAGGAATTTTGTATTTAGTTTCTATAGCCTTGCAGAGTTTAGTGCTGGTAACTAATAGATCAACACTTTCTCTCGCTGAGCTAAAAATATCAATCATTAGTACTTCATCAGCTTTTTGAAAAGCATTAATAAAATCATTAAAAAGTTTTTTTGTTCGCGAATAAGTATGAGACTGAAAAGCAATAATTTTCCTCTGATGAGGATACCAATCATTCAGAGCTGTTATTACTGCCTTAACCTCATGAGGATGGTGCGCGTAATCATCATAGTACTTGACTCCATTTTTTTCTCCAACATACTCAAACCGACGTTTGGTAGAGTGAAATGTGTAAAGAGCATCTATGGCTTGCTGTGGGTCAATTTTAATCTGTGTTACGGCAAGAATAGCTGCGAGAGCATTCATTACATTATATTTTCCTGGTATTTTAAGTTTTAGTTGGTAGTTCTGATTTAAATATTTTAGCTTTGTAGTTGTTTCTCCCCGTTGCGATTGATAATTTTTTAAACAAATGTCTGCTTTAGAGTCTTCACCAAATGATAATATTGGTATAGTTTGATCAATTAACTTATTTAAATCTTGATAGTTGATAATTAGTTTTCCCGTGGTTTGAGTAAAAAAATTATTAAAAACTTGCTGGGTATGTTTAAAGTCACGATAAACATCAGGATGGTCAAACTTAAGATTGGTACATATAGTTAGATTGGGTTTAAGAAATGAAAATCGTGCAGTGGCATTTATCCCCCGCTCTGGGTTAATGACGTATTCATCAGCCTCAATCACAAAATATTTGCTTTGGTTATTCCATTGGCCAGTTTTATTTAATCCTGGAATATTTCCTACTCCGATGGAAAATGATGGTTGGTGGCCTAGTTTTTCTAATATCCAGGCAATCATGGCCGAGACAGTGCTTTTACCGCCAACCCCACATACTGCGATACCTTGTTTAGAGTTAAATAGCTCAGCTACCGCTTCTGCTTGAGAAATAACTGGAATATTTTTATCTATGGCTTTTTTTACCTGAGGATTGTGTTTAGCTTGGTGGGCGGCGGTGTAGATGACGCACTCGGTTTTTTCTGGCAAAAGAGTGTTAAAGTCAGTATCAATATCGATTTTAAGTTTATTTAAAATTTCTTGAGTAACAAACTCTTCTTTCAGATCACTGCCAGAAACTTTTTTATTAGCATCAATTAATAACTGCGCCATTGAGGTCATGGCCACACCTTTTATACCGACTAAGTAAAAATTATTAAAATTAAGTAAGCTCATTTTTTAAGAATTTCTTTGACTACTTTTTCATCACTCCATGGATATTCAGTTTTTCCGTAACACATAGATTGCTCATGCCCTTTGCCTAAAATAGCAACAATATCGCCTTTTTTTGCTATCTTAGTGAGGGCAAATTCAATAGCCTCTCTGCGATCTGCAATACTCATAATTTTGTCTAAGTCATCATGTAAATTTTCTTTGAGCTGGCGAATAATCGACCACACGTCTTCAGTACGAGGATCTTCTGCTGTAAAGATAACTAGGTCGGCAAGCTTGGCTCCAATTTTACCCATTAAAGGTCGCTTTTGATGATCTCTAAGTCCTGCTGTTCCGTATACAGCAATTAAGCGCCCTTCCTCTCTACTGAGTTGTTTTTTAAGCGCTGTTAATGCCGCTTCTACTCCCTGAGGAGTGTGAGCAAAATCAACAATCACTCGAAATTTTTTTTTAATTTCAATTTCTTGCATTCTGCCTGGAATTTCTGGAAAGCTTTTTATAGACTCAGATATTTTTTTATTATCAATGCCTAGGTTTTTCAAAATGGCGTAAACTAGGCGGGCATTTAGCCAATTATATTCTTCTACAAAACGATCTTTAATTGCGCCTGCTACTACCGGAGCCAATCTATCTTTAAGACTATAAGTTAAAATTTTATCGGTATTTAAGCGTGATGCAACTTTTTGATAATTGCTGTCATCTCTATTTAGAATTATTGTTTTGGCTTTTTTTAAAACTAAGATTTTAGCCTTAATATATTCATCTAGTATTAAGTGATAATCAAGGTGTTCGTGGGCAATGTTAGTTAGTCCAGCAATAATGGGTTTAATTCCCCAATTTCGATATTGATATGCTCCGTGAGAAGTAATTTCTAAGACTACATATTCTATTTTTTTATTAGCCATTCTGCGCAGTAGTTTATGAAGTTGGAAAGGATCTGGGGAGGTGACATGAAGACCAGTAGTAATTTTTTGGGCTCCTATATAAGCTGCTACGGTTGAGATAAGACCGACTTTTTTACCTGATTTTTTTAAGACGTGATAAAGCAAGGTTGCGGAGGTGGTTTTACCATCAGTGCCAGTGATAGCAATGATTTTTAACTCTTTGGCAGGAAACTTATATTTGATCTGTCCTGCAAATCCTTTTAATAAACCAGTTTTGAAAAAATGAAAGGGGCGCTTGAGTTTGTATATTAGTTGAGCTAGGTATGTTTTCATACATATTGATTATAACTCAGATTATTGGTGATCAGGAGGAATGTTTAGGCTAAGAAAAAGTTTTTCAGCAATTTTATACCAAAGTGGGGCAGCTGTTTCTGCGGCCCACGGGGAGCTTTGTGGTTCAATTAGTTTAACCAACATCAAAAATTGAGGATTTTCTGGTGGAGCAAAACCAATAAAGCTAGCGATGGTAGCATCTTTTTGATACCCACCTTTTTGCGCTGGAATTTGAGAAGTACCGGTTTTAGCAGCCACAGAATGAGTTTTAGAATAGGTCCACTGAGCCTCACCGCTTTTGGCAGCATTAACCATCATTTCTGTTACTTGTTGCGCAGTTTCAGGAGAAATTACTTGTCTGACTTTTTTGGGATAGACAATAATTTCATCTTCATTTGGATCTTGTACTTTTTTAATGATTTGTGGCTGCATCATTATTCCTTGGTTGGCGATAGTGGCTACAGCTCTGATCATCTGTAAGCTAGTAGTGCTAATCCCTTGACCAAATGATCTGGTTGCTAATTCTACAGGCCCCCATTTTTCAGGGAAAGGAGTATCGGTATCACCGCTTAATTCAATATCGAGTTTTTCTCCAATTCCAAAATCTTCTAAATATTTTTTAAAGATTTCTGAGCCCATTTTTTCCGCAACAAAAATCATGGCAATGTTGTCAGATTTAGCTAAAGCATTAGTTATATTTATTTCTGGATGATACTCGTCATTCCAGGTTCTAATGGTGTATTTGCCAATTACCCTAGGTTTATCGCAGTTAGTGCATTTTGTTTCTGGATTTATTACTCCAGAATCGATACCAGATGCTACAGTTAGTATTTTTAAGATTGATCCTGGCTCAAACATGTTATTCAAAGTTGGATTTTTGTACAAATATTGTTCAAATTTATTGTAGGTTGATTGATCAAATTTAGGCTCAGCTGCCAGAGCTAATATTTCTCCAGTTTGTGGATTAATAATAATGACTTCTCCGGCTTTTGCACCATATTGCTCTAGACCTTTTTGTAGTGCAGATTCCACAAGAGCTTGGATGTCTCTTTGGATAGTTAGAGTCACATCTCTACCCTGAGTTGAGCTAGTTTTAGCTGAGTTTAATCCAAGAAATGAGAATCCCAATGCATCTGTAGAAAAGGTAGTTTTTCTTTTTTTTCCAGACAGTTCTTTATTAAGGGCCCCCTCAATTCCAAAGTAGCCAATTGGTTGTCCCTGTTCGTTTTTACCAACAAATCCAGTTATGTGAGCAGCCATTGAAGCCTCTGGGTAGAGTCTGATCATGTTTTGTTCAAAATCTAACCCAACTATATTCAGGGCGGAAAGGTCAATTTTTGTTTTTTCAGAAAGGTTTGGTAATAAAGAAACCCATTTAGCATCATTTTTATTGAGCTGTTGTTCAATTTTTACAGCAAGCTGAGTTTTTAACTCCTTTTTTTTAGCTTCATCTGTGGATTCTTTATATTCTTCTAGATCATTAAGCAGAAGAGGTAAAATTGCTTGAGAAATTTCTGCTGGAGATTTTTCTAAGAGATAGGGGTAGCTAACCAAGTGATATCTGGTTGTGTTGCCAACTAATAGATGGCTATCATTGGTGTAGATATGTCCTCTTTGACCTTGAGTAATTAAAGTGCGCTCGTATTGATCAAGTGCAGCTGATTTAAGCCAAGAACCTTTAATTATCTGCCAATAAAAGAGTCGAAACAAAACAGTTAGTAATCCTAGATAAATTCCAATTAAAATAATTTTATTCCTCGCTGGAGTTTTGGCTAAAGTAGAGTGAGACCGAGAATATTTACTGACCATTTCTTATTATTTTACTTTAATTTAAAGCAGCAAGGCTGTTTGAAGTTTCAATAGTCAGAGGTTGAGAGATGGCTTGATAATTAACGAGGCCTGTTTTTTGAGTAAACATCGAAAGTGAGGTATTAATTGCTAATTTTTCTTCAAGTTTTTGTTTTTGATAAGTCAATTGAGCTTGGTGAAGTTTTAAATTTTGTTGTTGGCGACCATGAGCCACCACAAAGCTGGCTTGATAGAGAGTGTATGAAACTTGGGTAAGTAGAAATCCTCCAAGTAAAAGATAGTAAAATTTGTAAAAATTGTTTTTATTATTTTTAGTTTTCATTTTTAATTATTTATTTTTTCTGAAAATTCTCATCCTAGCGCTTCTAGCTTTAGGATTATTTGAGATTTCTTTTTCTGTTGGTTTAATAACTTTTTTTGTTAATTGTTGACCTTTGTTTTCTACCTGCCATTTTTTAAAGTAGTTTTTGATAATTCTGTCTTCTCCTTCATGAAAAGCAATCGTGATGATTCTTGAGCCTGGTTTTAGAATTTTTATTGCCTGTGGCAAAGCTCTGTGAATACTGCCTAGCTCATCGTTGACTGCGATTCGTAACGCTTGGAAGACTTTTGTTGCAGGATGAATATTTTTTGGGTTGTGAGCTTTGGTAAGCTTAATAAGCTGGACTAATTGACCAACGGTTGTAATAAATTCACCAGCTCGGCGTTTTTCAATAATTTCATGAGCAATCTTTCTAGCTTCTTTTTCTCCACCGAAAACTTCAAATATTTTTTGAAGCTGTTTTTGACCCATTACAGCGAGAAGATCCTTTGCCTTGACTCCCAGGCGGTCATCAAGTCTCATATCTAGTTCTTGATCTTCCCCCTCAAAACTTAATCCTTTTTTTGGAGACATGAGTTGTTCGCTGGTAGTACCAAAATCAAATAAAATTCCAGCAACGGGTAGACCAAGCTCTTTGATTATTTTCTCTAGTTGATCAAAGTTTTCTCTAATTAAGATTAATGACCCCTTTTTAGTTTCTGAGGCAAATTTTTCTTGGCCTACTTCAATATTGTCTTGATCGTAATCAAAGGCAATTACATTGCCACCAAGATTTAAAATTTCTTTAGTATGACCTCCTTGACCAAAAGTGGCATCGATGTACCAGCTATTTGATTTTATTTTTAGTGCATCAAGAGCTTCTGCTAGCATCACTGGAATGTGTTTATTTTTAGTCATCTACTCTTTCTGCAAGTTTTTCAGCTTGTGATTCGATTTTTTCTAAATATTGGTGATATCGATTTTGGTTCCAAATTTCTATATGCGAGTAGCTACCAATTACCACTAATTGTTTTTTTAATTGAGCAAATTTAATCAAGTATTCGGGCAGGGAAACTCGACCATTTTTGTCAGCTATAATTTCTTTAGCGTCATTTGTCATTAATCTTATAAAGTCACGATGTGCTTTTTTTGTGAAAGTGCGCTGCGAGAGTTTTTCTAATTCTTCTTTAAAATTCGCAGCTCTAAATAAAAATAAACCGCCGTCTAATCCTCTAGTGACGATCCAGTTTGTTTCTATATTTCTAAATTTTTTTGGTAATGAAACACGATTGTTTTCTTCAAGCGTGTGATAGTATCTGCCGATAAACATTTTAAGGATACTATAAGCTCATTTACCATTTTTTACCATAATCAAAAGATACACTCTAGGAATTGCCAAGTAAACCCCGAACTAGTTTCGGGTGTTGGAGATTAGTTATGGGGATAAAAAAAGCGGATTTATAACTAAGCAACTTTAAAAACAGTCGCAATCGATTTCTAATTAGTTGAAATTACTTTGTGGAGTAGGGTAAAAAATTACTCATATTTCTATATCTTTAACAAGTTCTTGAAGAGTTGTAGAGACAGTTTTTCTTTCTAAAATTTCCTTTTTAATGCCTTTTAAATCTTTATTAGATAAAGAAATGGGGAGTGGGCTGAAATACATACTTAAGTCATCTTTTCCCGTATTGTGTAAGTGACAAGCTCTATTTTTTAGTTCTTTTGTTTGAAGTTTAACATATGCAAATAATACGTTAGTTTTTAAAAAATCATCTTTTCCTTGTTGAATCAATCTCTCGACTCTCTCTTCAATTTTTTGAGTCTCAATTAAGTCCAAAACTCTTGCTACATGAATTACTTTTTCTGATAAAACTAAAAATATATAAACTCTTTCTTCATATTCAAAAACATCACCAAATGTTAGGGGAAAACTCATTACATTATATCCATAAGTAATTTTATATCTTCTTCTTCCACTAGGCAATCTTTATCATTGGCTGCTAGATTATAGGGTATCACTTGTAGGAATCTGGTCATTCTCCAGGCTGATTCTTTATGAGATATATCTTCAAGATATTTTGTATTTTTATCACCAAATCTTAAACAAATCTTCTCTAATATTTCTAGCTCAACTTCTGAAAGGTGTTTTTTATCATCATCTAGAAATTTTCTCTTGGGTAAAAATCTACACATAGAAATTCCATCTGGTTTGTCTATATCGATCACATCTGATAATTCAGACTCATTTAGATCATCGGCGGCATTATCAATTAAGTTTTTAATAAAGGAAGGAATTGGACCATGCTCTAAGTTTATATAAGTATCGTACGTAACCGGAGATCCATATGTTTTTAGGTGTATAAAATCTAAAAAGTAAAAAAGCTTCATTAGTTTTACTTTGCCTAAAAACTTGACATCAGTATGATTGCAAAAGTATAGAAGGATAGCCTTGAGTTTGACTAATGGTATTTTCATGTTAATTTTTAAGTCTGTTAATTCACCGCCCGTTTACGAACAGTTCATTATATGAAGTATACAGGCGCGTATACATGCGTTACAAGTACCTTGTCAACCTAAATTTACTTAACTAGTTTTTTAAATTTGAAAAAGTGTTAGTTAGTCACTACGTACAGCTCCATTAAATCCACTTCTGCAGTAGCTATTTTTTCATCTACAGTGGTATCAAATTTATGCCAAGTTTCCCCATCATAGCCCATGATAGCTAGCTCGCCTTCTTCTTGCGCGCGGATGGTTAGCTCAGCTTTTCCAGTTAATGAACTAGAGCTAGTGAATGAGTAAATTTCAGACACAAGCATGCCCTCTAGACCTTCTGGATAGCCAGCGGTGTTAAAGATCACTAGATAGCGTTGATTTTTTAGATCAGTTGACTCAATTTGAAATTTAGCATCTTGAGAGTTAAAAGATGTTCTGCTATCAATGTTGTCAATATATTTCCAACGAGATTTAAGTGCATATGACTCTGGACCGTCAAAACGAGTTAGGAGTGATCCGCCCTGAATATCTTCATGAAAAGAGCAAGCACCCCCTGCGCTACAACTGCCCAAAAGAATTTTTTCTGTTGCTGGCAGTGAATTTAAATCAAATTGGCCAAATGCGCCCTGTAATAGTGAGCCAGCCTGGTATTCAAGCTCATACTCAACGCTAGCGGCGTCTTTTTTAACCGCGTTTATTTTAATACTGACGTTGTGTCCATCAGCATGAGGAATTATCTGGATATATGGTCTTTCCTCTACTGCAATAACATTAGTAGGCTCTTCAATGCGTTTTTTTTTGGAAGTTTGTTCCGGAGTAGTTGGTTTGGAGCGTGATTTGGTAAAAGTAAAAACGCCTCCGCCAATAATTAATAAGGCTATTAAAATAATAGGAAGTTTTTTTTTCATACAAATCTTAGGCCTTATTTTTATTAATACAAATTTACTTTACTCTATTTCTAAGATAATCAGCAAGTTCTGTCATGGGTAGGCGAATTTGCTCAGTGGTATCTCTATCTCTAATTGTCACAGTCCCATCTTCTAAAGTCTCATAGTCTACTGTAATGCAGTAAGGTGTACCGATTTCATCTTGATATAGATAGCGTTTGCCAATGCTACTACGCTCATCCCAAGCCACATGATATTTTTTGCTAAGCTCATCAAAGATTTTTCTAGCTTTTTCTACTAACTCAGGTTTGTTTTTGGCTAAGGGGAAAACTGCAGCTTTATATGGAGCAAGACTTGGTTTAAGTTTTAAAACTGTGCGATTGTTTTTTTTATCTTCCCAGTAAGCGTCACAGAGAATCATAAGGAATAAACGAGCTACTCCCACTGCTGGCTCGATGACATGAGGCAAAAATTTCTTTTGAGTTTGGGGATCAATGTATTCTAGGTTTTGACCAGAATGTTTTTGGTGTTGTTTGAGATCAAAATCAGTTCTGTAGGCTAAGCCCCAGAGCTCTTTGTAGCCAAACGGATATTTGTAGTCTAGATCCCAGGTATCTAAACTATAGTGAGAGCGTTCTTTATCAGTATGTTGACGCCATTTAAGATTATTTTCTTGAATTCCCAATGTTTTTGTAGCAAATTGCCACATCTCATTTTTCCATTGCGTCATTATTTTTTTCCAGTCTTCTTTTTCTGGATCAAAGAAATATTCAATTTCAGCTAATTCAAATTCTAGAGTCCTAAAGACAAACTGTCCTGTAGTAACTTCATTGCGAAAACTAGTGCCGATATTCCCGATCCCAAATGGTAATTGGACTCGAGTTGAATCTAAAACATTTTTAAAATTAGTAAAGATACCTTGGGCAGTTTCGCCGCGCATGTAAACTGTAGATTTTTCACCAGCTACAGAGCCAATTTGAGTTTCAAATAATAGACTAAACTGTTTTGGTTCTGAGAGCTCATTTCCATCTGGACTTTTGATTTTATGTTTAGTGATAAAGGCGGCCATTTCTTTGAGACTCATGTTTTCAACTACTATCATTTCCAGATTAAGCACAGTTGTATTTTGGGAAAGCCAAGTTTCAATAATATGATCTACTCGGTAGCGTTTATGAGTAACTTTATCTTCTATTAATGGATCATGAAATGCCTCCACATGACCAGAAGCTACCCAAGTCTGTGGATGCTGGAGGATTTGAGATTGTAACCCCACCATATCCGGACGAGTAGTAATAAAGTATTTCCACCACAAGTCTCTAATATTTTTTAATAATTCCGTGCCCATGGGGCCGTAATCGTAAGAATTAGCCAAACCTCCATAGATATCAGAAGTAGGAAAAACAAAGCCACGCCTTTTGGCTAGAGAAACTATTTTTTCTAGTGTAGGTGAGGCTTCAGACATAACATTTAGTATATCATCTGGTTTGAGTTGCTAAATACTCAAAGCTTCTCATGGGTCTATCAGATAGTGTTGCCACATAATCTAGCACGGAATTATATTGTGTTTCTCGTGGGTTTCTGTAACCAAGTTTTTCAATCAAATTTTCTAATTCTCTTTTAATTTGACCATTTTTTATTTTTTGTTTTACAATGTTAGTCCGTAAAATTAATATTTTTTTAAATAATTCTTTATCAATTTCTTCTTCTACAAATAATTTGTCTAAAATTTCTAAAAATTGAGTGAGTTTTCTAATTTCTATTAAATTATTTCTAGCTTGGCTACAGTCACTAATCAATTTGGCTTGAGTTAGCAAAGGTAAAGATTTAGTTTTGACAAAATAGGCTTTGACTAGATTGCCTGGCTCCAAAAAAGCCCTTTTTGAGGAAGTAAGTTTGCGTACCCCTTTTGCAACAGCAACTAATTTTCCATATTCTTGTGTAAGAATAGTAATCACTCGATCGGTTTCACCGACCTTGTTTCTTTTAAGAATAATTCCCCTAATATTAAAATTTTTAGAACGGTGTTTCATAAAGAATATCTTTATTCACCATGATTTCTTCTTGTCCACCTGTCACATCCATGAGTGTCTTAATAGGATCAATTCCACCCTGTTTCCAGAGTTTTAGACGATAGGTTTGGTTGTCTGCATACGGAACAGTGTAGCTTAGTTTGAGTTTAGCTTGCCCGAGTGGTTCTAGAATAAAGAAGCCGTCAATAACATGAAAGCCATTTTCTTCATACTCTTTTGCTTCCTCTGTAAATCCTTGGGCTTCTATGAGTTTACTGCCTGCTGGAAGATATAACCTAGTCCAATCTCTAAGAGTTGAGTTTAGACAAAGCTGCCCGGCTTCTAGATTGCAGTTGTCGGCTTTTTTAGTATTTCGGTAAGTGATCTCAATTTCCTTGGTAATCTGACCATTTTCAGGAGCTCTGACTATTTGTGAAACCTCATACTCTGTAAACAGATTTGATTTAGCTCCTCCTAGATTGGCATTTACAATAGCCAAGAAATCAGCGCCTTCTTTCGCGTTCATAACGCCAGCTGCGTTGATAGCCTCTGTGGCTGATTGAGCTGTTTCATCCATGAAGTACATTTGAAGATGACGTCCCTCCATGCTACTGACGCCAATTTGGAATAATTGAGGCCACTGTTGTCTTGGAGCCCCATAGGATTTAGTCAGAATAGCTCTCATCATTGGTCCTAAAATTCCTTTTCGATCATCTCGAAGATATGGGGTTGGCTTGGTAATAATTTCAGAGAGAGCGTAAACAACCTGGGGGCAATCGCAGCGAGGGTCGTTTTCTGCACTGAAGATTCCATATCCTGGTACTTCGACTGGCCCCAAAACTTCTAGTAGTTTAGTTAAAAATTCTGTATCAACTGCAATCACCCCGTTAATATCTTTTGGCTCTCCCCGGATTTCTAAGTAGTGTTCTAAGAATTGTTTTATGGAGATTTTAAAGTCTGGTGAAGTGTTCATATCGCGTAAATTCCAGTATTTTTCTGTAGTTAGATAGCGACCAAGCTCTTCTGGGATAGGGATACGCTTATTAAATTTTTTGTCTAATTCATAGATATCGTCTGATTTTTCTGGAGAGACCTTGCCATCTTCAATAAAAATTGTGGCATAGGCAGTTAAGAAACCACCGGTGGGGCGAAGCTCGTTATCGTTTTGAAAAAGAATAAGGTATTTTTTTCGTTCTTCTTTGGCGCCCATGATTTCGGGTAGTTGTTCTAAAATTGGTCTATATTGAATAATTGAGCTCAATGCAGTTTGACCTGATTCTTGAGCAGTTAAAATATATGAACGAATGTTTTGACCTCGAAAATCTTCTGGATATCTATTGGGATTAATTAGAGCTAATTCTGTCTGCATAATATTTAGTTCTGCAGTAATGTCATCTAAAATTGGAGAAATTTTATCAATAGTCTGTAAGACCAATTTTAATCTGTCTTCAGCCGTGCCACCAGCAAATGTGTCCTCACCCGCAAAACCCAGTACATCAGCGTACGGAGTAATAGCCTCAACTGTTTTTAACGCCGCTCGAAGTCCTGCTTCGCCAGCATTAAAGGCGGCAATTCCATCAAGGTAATATTTTCTAAGGACAGGAATATAATTGTAGATACTCAGTTTTTTATAAGTTTGTCGTAAGTTTTGTTCTTGTTGCTCTAGTTTTTTTAATTCAGCTTCTGTAGCTGGCAAATTTTGGTTTTTAAAATTGGTATAAGCAGCTTGCGTTGTGGTTTTTACCTCAAAACCCTGGGTTTTAAATGTATTTATAACACCCAGTGTATATAGGCTCAAAACTGTAAAAATGACCAAAAAAATGCCTAAAATTCCTCCTGCGATAATTAGGGGCTTTTTATGTTTTTGAAAAAATTTTTCTTTTTGGGCGATTTCCTCTTCAGATTCTTCAAAGGAGATTTTTTTAAGAATAGATTCTTCTTTATGAGTCATTTTGTCTTGAGTAGCAGTAGTATTTTCAGACATAGAGTTAAGTATATCAGCTACCATTTAGAAATCATAGCTTTGGGGGTTTTGAAGAGAATTTCAAGATCTTTGTAGATTGTTTTTTTGCGAGAATACAAAGCATCCATTTTGGCTCTAGTTTTAAAAGCAACTTCATTTCTACCTCCAGTTTGCCATGGGCCAGTAATACCTGGTTTAACTGAGAGAATGTCTTTGACAAATTTTTTTGTCTCTGGATATTTTTTTGTTTGCTCTTCAAGCTCTTTTTTTACATAGGCTCTAGGTCCCACCATGCTCATTTCACCTTTTAAAACATTTAATAATTGTGGAAATTCATCTATTGTAAGAGAGCGTAACATTTTTCCCAATTGAGTAATACGTGGATCATTTTGAAGCTTCCAATCGTTATCTTTAAATTTTTTTAGCAACTGATGATTCTTATTATGCAGGAATTCATCCGCGCCCTGAATCATGGAGCGAAATTTAAGTAGATTAAATTCTTTGCCATTTTTACCAACTCTTCTATGTGAAAAAAAGATGGGTAGACCAGAGTCAACACAAATAATTAGCGGGATTAGTACCCAAATAGGCAGGAATAAGATGAGTAGTCCGATTGCCACAGTTATATCTAAAATTCGTTTCTGAGTTTCAAAAGATAACATAGAGGTTTATAAATATTCTTCTTTACCCTCTTCTTTAAGGCGATTAACGAGTTTTTTGACTTGTTGAGCCCTATGTTTTGGGGCAATCATAAGAATTTCATCTGTGTCAACAATCACAAGATCATCTATGCCGATCATCGCAATTAAGCGACCATTAGTGTGTATGAGGTTGTTATGAGCTTCAATTGAAAGAGAATGTGCATTTTCGTTTTCGCTGATTACTACATTTCCCGCTAGGTCTTTAGTGCCTAGGTCATAGACTATTTTCCAGTTGCCTACATCATTCCAGCCAAAATCTCCTGGAATCAAAACTAAATTATCAGCTTTTTCTGAAATCGCATAGTCAATAGAAGTGCTTTCGGCTTGTTTATATATTTGTGGCAAAGTTAGATGGAATTGTTTGGCTGTTTTATCAGCTAAATCTTTTGTTAGAGTATACATTTTTGGCATATATTTCTCAAAAGCATCAGAAATACTTTCTGCTGACCAAACATACATATTGGCATTCCAAAAATATTTTCCAGTGGAGATAAATGCTCTGGCCGTAGCTTTATTTGGTTTTTCTGTAAAACTGTCAACTTTAAAAAGAGAGAGTCCTTTGTCAAGTTTTTTTATATCTTCTCCGATTTTAATATAACCAAATCCAGTAGAGGGGAAAGTAGGTGTGATGCCAACAGTAACTAAACATTTGTTTTCTGCTGCAGTTTTAACAGCAGCTTTCATAACTCGAACATACTCTTTATCATTAGTTAACGTATGGTCTGAGGCAGCATTAATAATTATTGCCTTTGGATCAAGATTTTTTGCATAAAGACTACCTACTAACATAGCTAAAGCTGTATCTTTTTTTTGTGGTTCGGCGATAATATTATTTTTTGGAACCTCAGGAAGTTGTTCTCTGACTTCATTTTCATAGAGTTTATTAGTAACTACGATAACTTGATCCCAAGGAACTATTTTTGTAATGCGATTTGCAGCAACTTGCATCATGGTTTTATTTGCAATGAGTTTTAAAAACTGCTTAGGATTTTTTTTACGTGATTTTGGCCAGAGGCGAGTACCTCCTCCGCCGGCTAAAATAACTGCATAAGTATGATCAAGAGCGCTCATAAGCGTCCTTTCTGCTGTTTGTAAAGTTTAAAAACGGTTGTTTGAAACCGTCTGACAAAGTCATTTATAGCATATTTTTTCAACTTTTTCTTCAGGGTAGTAAATTCGAATCTAGAGCTTTCTAATTTTTTGATTGCTTTGATGACCGCATTAGTTGAGAGTTTTGTGATGTAAAAAGCCGCCGATTGATTTAGTAATAGTTCACTAGCTCCAGATTTTTTATGCAAAATTACTGGTTTATTAGATAGAATTGCTTCCATAGCAGTGATGCCAAAATCTTCTAAACCAAGCATAAGCAGGGCCTTAGCTTGAGACATAATAGCCTGGCGCTGGGTCGTAGTTACACTGCCTAAGAAATAAATATTGTCATTAGAGATATTTTTTAATTCTGTTTCTTGAGGTCCTTCGCCAATAATGACTAGTTTTTTATTTAATTTTTGACAGGCTCTAATAGCTAGATCAACTCTTTTATATGGCACTAATCTAGAGATAACTAGATAATATTTTTTAGGAAGATAGTAGGGGTGATATAGTTTTATGTCGTCAATTGGTTTAAGTTCATTTAGATCTATAGGCGGATAGATAACTTTATGTGTCAAGCGTTGATAATGCTCCCCTACCCTTTTTTTAACTAAATTAGAAATAGGAATAATAACATCGGGCCGATGAGCTGCAACTTGATCCCACCAGGTAAGATAGTCAAAAAGTTTACGGCTAAAAAAGCTTAATATGGGGATTTTAAATGGCCAATGAGTTTTCTCATAATGAGCTCGGTGACTATATAGGTAACGAGTCGGGGTCAACATATAGCAGATATGAAGCTGATTTGGTTTTGTAATAATTCCTTTAGCTTCAGCGCTGGTTATAGAAATAATAATGTCATATTCAGATAAGTCTAATAACTCAAAGGCCAATGGCATTAGGGGAGCAAAAAAACGATGAAATTGATTGGCAAAGGGTATTTTTTGTAAAAATGAAGTTTTTATCTCAAAAACTTTTGCCCATTTAGCACGTGGATGAAAAACAGCAGTGTAAACTGGAGCTTGCCGAAAGGCTTGATGAAGAGCTAATAATACTTTTTCAGCCCCACCGTAGGGAGTATTAATTCGGTCGTAAACTAAAGCAACTTTAGGTTTCATGTAAATTGATTATAAAACAGATTTATAAACTTGAAGCGTTTTTTCTGCCATTTTTTGCCAGGAGTATTGTTTGGCTACATTTTGCATTTGATTTAACGTTGGTTTTCTACTTGTTAAGCTGTTTACAGTTTGAATAAAATTTTCTATGGAGTGAGGGTTAAAATAAACTGCTGCATTTTGGTAGATTTCTTTAAAAACTGGAATATCTGAGGCGATAACTGGAGTGCCAAGCGCCATGGCCTCTATGCCAGTTAAACCAAAACCTTCTGATAGTGATGGCTGCACTAAGGCAGTAGCGGTTTTAATTTTTTGAGCTAAATCTTTATCAGGTAAATAGCCAGTGAATTTAACCTGTTTTTGTACCTGGTATTTTTTAACCTCTTTTCTGATTTGATCTTGGAAAACATTTCTAGAGCCAACAATAGTGAGTTTCCAAGTGGGTAGCTTTTGTAATGCTTGGATGACCAACTTTAAGTTTTTATGAGGATAAAGCGAGCCTACGTAAATTAGAGAGTTAATTTTCTTTTTTACTTTTCTATCTTTAAATGTTAATAGTCCACTATCCACGCCCTCATGAGCTACCACGACTTTTTCTTCAGATTTTGGATAGTATTTACTTAGGGTTTTTTTAACTGCTTGAGTTGGAACTATGATTTTATTAGCTTTTTTGATTGCTTGAGAAGCCACCAGCCGATAGCCAGTATATTTACCCCAATATTCCCATGGTTTTAAAGTAGTGACCTGGGTTCCTTTTTGTTGATGCCAAAGTAGGTCGTGAATAGTTACCACTAATTTTCCTGGATATAAAATTGGAACATTAAAGTGAGGAACATGAAGCAAGTCTAATTTAGCTTGATTAAAAACAGAAATTAACTGTAATTGTTCTTGAAAGGTGTAGTGACGAACAGAAACTAATCTAGACTCCACATCAAGATCTGGAATTATTTGATTTTTATCTCGATAAAAATAAACCCAATCAATCTCAGGAGCAAGCAAGGGAAGGTATTTAATGAGATTTCCAATATAACGCCCTATGCCGGCATGGGCGATTCCACTTAGCCGGCAGTCAACACCAATTTTCATAATTTAGATTATTTTTTAGTTTTAGCAGCTATTTTCTTTTTTGCTGGTCTTTTTTTAGCAGGAGCTTTTTTCTTTTCTTTAACTAAAGTTTCAGTTAGAGCTTCAATCTCATCTAAAATTTCGTCTTCTTCATCAAAGCAACAGCAATCTTCAAGCTCCATTTGTTTTTCAAGGTAATTAGCTCGTTTTGCTCTAAATAAATTGCCAACAATAGCAAATAAGAAATAGGCAATTCCGATTGAAAAGCAAACTAGCGGGATGTATTGAAGTAGTAATGGCTGTGCAAAAAGTTGTTGACCGGCATATATGTATTGCACCAATAAGCTGGGCAGCAAAGCTGCCACAAATAATGCTGCCACAATTACAGTCACTGCAGTTAACATAATATTTTGGTTTTTGGCTCGCAGCTGCGATACCTTAAAAGCTAGATCTGAATACATTTAGAACCCTCCCTTTTTAATATTAATATAATACTTAATAAGTGTGCGGATAAATTTTGGGTATTTATCAACATAGTGCTTATCATAATACGCAAGCATCGTATCATAAAAGTACTTATTCGTGGTTTGAGCAATTTTTTTAGAGCTACTTTTAATTCCAGATTTATATTTGTGATGAATAATTTTTACTTCTGGATGGTAGATTACTTGATAACCCTTATCTCTAAAACGTCGACACCAGTCAAGGTCTTCGCCGTACATAAAAAAACGGTCATCTAATAGACCTACCTTGTCCATAGCGGATTTTCTCACAACTAGAGTTGCTCCGCTACAAGCATCAATAATATGATGGCTGGTTAAATCTTTATAGTATTGATGATATTGGCCAAAAAATTGGGATTTGGGGAATAATCTTTCTAGTTTTGTAAAATAAGTAAAAGAAGCCCAAAGAGTAGGTTCACCGCGGTGGCAGGCTGGATCAATTTCTCCATTAATGAATTCTATTTTAGGAGTAATTATTCCAACCTCAGGGTGTTTATCCATGTACTCAATTAAAATATCTAAATTAGATTCAGGCTTAAACTCTAGGTCAGAATTGAGTAGCATGGCATATTTGCTTTTAACTTTTTCTAAAGCCAAATTATTTCCTCCAGCAAAGCCCAAGTTTTCTCTGGCTTCTATCAACTCAGCCCACTTAATGTTTTTTTTAACCATTTTTACACTGTCATCTACACTGCCGTTGTCAACCACAATGATTTTGATATTATATTTTGTATTATCTAAATAAAATTCTTTTAAAGTTTCTAAAGTTTTTTTTAACCAAAATTGAGTATTATAATTTAGAATAATTAGTGTTAAGTCAGTTTTCTTTGATCGTTTTTTCATGAAAACTCCTGATAGACTTGATCTAACTTAGTACTAATATATTTCCAGTCATATTGTTTGGTTACAAATAATTTTGCTCTTCTGGAAAGCTGTTTTCTTTCATCTGGCTGATTGAGTAAGCGAGCAATTTTATCTGTCATTTCAGTAGCACTATTAGCTAAAAGTACATGTTTGCCATCTTCAACCCCTAGGCCTTCAACGGCGATACTGGTAGCAACTACAGGCGTGCCAGCAGCCATGGCCTCTAAGATTTTATATCGAGTGCCTTTACCACTAAAAACTGGAGCAACTACAACATGAGCATTTTTAAAAGCATCTCGAATGTCAGGGATATTGCCCGTAACTTTAATATTTAAGTCTTTTTTTTGAAAATTTAAAATTTCTTCAGTAGGTGCATTACCCACGATCCATAGCTGGGCATTTTTAACTTGCTTTTTTAGTAAAGGCCAAACTCTATTAACCAAAAATTGAACCGCTTCTATATTTGGTAGCCAGTTAAAAGTTCCAACAGAAAGAATTGTTGGCTTTTCAGGAGGTTTTCTTCTCTTTTGGCTAAACCACTTTGAGTCTACTCCATTAGCAACAACTTCAATTTTATTTTGGTTGCCAATTTCTTTAGCAATATATTCTTTATCAGCTTGACTCATTACAATCAGCTTTTGAGCACTGCGCCAGAAGTGTCGTTCCCATTTTTTTATTTTTGCAATGTCAATTTGCAATAGTGGCTTAAGAAAAAATGGAGCTTTTTTAGCATAGCTTTCATAGCCTAAATATTCGATGGTTTGTTCTACTAAAATTATAGGCACATTTGTTTTTGGTAAATGAGGCATCATGTAAAATGTTTCAGCATGGATTAGATTGTAATCATGGCTAGCTAGTTCTTTTTTAACTTCATCAATTATTTCTGGAACATGATTGCGAACAACTAAAAAGGGATAGCTAGAGATAAGTGTTTTGTAGATATTTTTTAGAGTAAATGGTTTTTTAGAACGTTTAAAAACTTTAACCTTAGCACAGTATTTTTCTAGTTCTGGAATGTATTTTCGCTCAGATTCTTCTTTAATTAATGGAAATAAAGTAATTTTGTGTTTATCAGCTAATTTTTTAAGCAAGTTGTAGGTTCTTATTTGCCCACCGCTTAAAAGTGGATAAGGCAAATAAGGAGTGAGCATTAATATTTTCATGAGTTATTGAAGTTTGATGATAACATAATCATCGGTTTGTTCGATCAATTCGTATTTTTTCATTAATTCGTTTGTCTCATCATCAAAGTTTACACTCACATAGTAGTTAGCCCCCTTGTTAATTTTATCTTTGATCTCAAAGCCAATGGGCCAACCAGTGCGATTGGTTTGAAATAGAAAAGCAGTGTCGCCTTGATATGGAGCAATAACTTTTGCATCAAGAGGGGTGAGTTGATCAACTCTTTTTCCTGCAGTTACAATATTGGGGTGTTGGATGTCATAGTAACCCCTGGTTTCCCACCAAGACATAAAAAAAGTTAGTCCAAGCACTGTTATTAGGGCTGGCCAAAGAATAAATTTTCTAGTTGGGAGTGATTCAGTCACCCAGATAATACCTCTGGCCATGAGAATGGAAATGATGGGAATAAGCAAGGTTTGATAGTAGTCGTGTTGAACATTGCCGGTAGCAAAAACCACTAGGTATAAAAACATTGAGCCTGTCCAGGTTAGTGTAACCAAGTCAAAGAGAGATGAGCGACGATAGTTGGTTTGAATTCTACTTATTAAGCCTAAAAATAATAATGATGTTCCCCAATAACCAAGAATTAGTTTAGCTATTCTTTCAGCGAAAATCCATCTCCACCAAGCTGGTCTGAGGCGAATATGATTGCCATTTAATAACCAATCTGAGACGGGGATGCCTTGGGGATACTGCGTGATCCACGCTCTCCAACCAATTAAAGGAGCCACTGCAATTGTGACGTAGGAGATTAACCATGGAGAAATTAGGGCTTTTATACCCATGTAGGATAGGCTTAGTACGCCAAACACTGGGGCAATAAAAATAGCGGTTGGTTTAAGTAGCAAGCTAAGCGCAAATGAAATCAGGCTTCCAGCATAAAGAAGGTGCGACTTAGTTTTCTTTTTACTAGATTGTTGTAGCCAAGCTAAAAACAGCCACATGCTGAAAAGTTGTGTGCCTAGCATGGCAGGCTCTGGTAAGATAACACGAGAATAAAATACACTATAGGGTAAGGCCGCAAATATTAGTCCTGAAAGAAAAGCCAGAGCTTTGCGTTTTGAGAGCAGATAAACAAACCCATAAAGACTTATCAATCCCAGTAAAGAAAATCCAATCGAGAATAAGCGCGAAATAATCACTAAATCTAGTTGAGGCCATAATTTAATTACCTGAGCAATAAGATAATTAATCAGTGGAAATTCGACCATTCTATATCCCTCAAGATTATCCTGCCCGCTTTGGATATTTGAATGATCATGGTAGTGGGGTTCCCAAATAGGATAATTGTTTTTGACGAATTCTCTAGTCACAGAAGCCGTGTCCGCTTGGCGGAAGCTGTGCCAGTCTGCTAATGGGCTATCAATTTTATAAAGTCTTAAATAAGCTGCCAAAACAATTAAAGCTGATACTAAAACTAAATGTTTTTTCATTTCTTTAATTTATAATAGCCTAAAAACAGCCCGGTTATAGCCCAAAAAGTAAATGCAACCTTTGAGGCTGCAAAAACGTCAATGAAAAAAGCATTAAACAGTAATCCTAAAGTAGCAGCTAGATAGCCAATGCTGAGTGTTGAAAGCAAAACATCTTTTTTTCTTAAACCTGAAATTGCTAGGACAATAGAGCTTAGTACAATGCCATAAAAAGTAATAAATCCCAACAGTCCAGTTTCACCTAGAGTACGTAAAAAATTGTTATCAGTGCTATCAGCTATAGTGAAATCTGTTGGACTAGTTTTATTTAGGGTAGCATAGCCACTTCCAAAAAGTGGATTGCGAATAAACCCCTGCATTGCTCTTGGCCAGAGGGTATCTAGTCTAATAGCTGTGGAAAGACCGTACCGAAGTGCATTGTCTGACCAAACTCTGGGTTTTTCAACAATGATTGTTTCTGTGACTCCATCAGCAGAAGTTGTGGAAACTTTAATTTGATCCGGGATATCATGATAGACGTCCATTGGTCTCTCTGTAGATGGGCGTTGATCTGATGCGACTAGAACCTCAACTTCTTTAGTTGAAATTGAATTAGATGGAGGTGTAGTAGAGATAGTTCTGATAAAAGATTTGTTTATTTGTTTTTCTAGTTGTTCGTATTTAGAATAGATCAATGGATAGGGTTTAAGAACCTGAAGAGATCTTTCATAAATATCAGTTCCAAATATAGCTATTAAAATAAAAATGACTATCCATAGTCCTAGAAGTCTGGTGGTGATCCAAGAAATTTTTAACCAAAAAGAATCTTTTTTTAATCCAGATAAGATAACTACAATTATCGAGGATAGAACGTAGGCTATAAACGATGTTCTGGCAGCACTCACAATTAGCATCCAGACTCCAAAAAATTGCAGGAAAAAAAGAAAAAACTTGATTATTTTTTGTTTGGAACTATATGCTAAGGCTAGTAGGAGCGGTAGAATTATTACTAGATAGGCAGCTAGATCATAATGACCAGCAAAAGTAGATTGAACCCTAGCATGTTCGGTTAGATAAAGGCGAATTCCCTTGCTAAACTCGCGATTCATGGTGGAGTAAACTGGCCAATAGTAATATTTTTGCCCCACTCCATAGATTGAAACACAAAGTAGTGAGAAACTTATTACTCCAAGTAAAATTTGCACATCTTTAGTTTTTTTAAGACTAGAGTAAGTTATGAAAAAGAGAGCAAAGTATTCAAGATATCTAAAATAATGAAGGAGTGTTTTAAGTATGTGCTTATCTATAATTGGAACAGTTTTAATTACTAACACTGCAGAGACAACTGAGAGCAATCCCACAACAGCATAGGCGATCATAAGCCAGGCTGTGGTGGACTTCCATTTTATTTTTTTTCTAATTAATTGAATAAGCCAGATAATTATGGTAAATAATACTAAAAAATCTTCTATCCGAATTCTAACTATATATTCTTCAATGGGGCTAAAGAAAGGAATTTTGGGAAAAAGGGGGATAAAGGCTAGGAGGAAGCCTGACAGTAATAAAAGGATATTTTTATCAAGCCAACTAAGAATTTTTTTATAATTCATGTTTTTATATCTGTGATAATAGTTCTCTATAAATTTGGCATCTTTTTTTGTCTGGTTTGATGGTACTAAAGGCAATTATTCTAAGTATAATGCCCATTTTTAATATTAGTTTAATTATTGGAATTTGCCAAAGTGGTTTGTGCTTTGACCAGTTATAAATATAGGATTTAAATTCACCCTTAATAGCATTGGTATTACTAGAACTTGCCTGGCTAAAATGAGTAATTTTAGCTTGAGGATCAATAGCTATATCAAAATGGTGATGGCTGGCTCGCATACAGTATTCAGTATCTTCTCCGTACATAAAAATTGCATCATCAAGTAAACCAATCTCTTTAATGACTTCTTTTCTAATCATCATAGCAGTACCACCTACCCACCCCCGCTTAATCAGACGAGTGTCATTGGTGTGATAGCGAAGTTTTTCACTTTGTCTAAAACCCGTGTGTTGTGTTGATGGTAAAAGTTTGCCGATAATTGGTAAGTCATCTAAAAAGCTCATATGATTGAAAAGCGAAAATAGGGTTGGTAAGTCTCCCCCTTGTGGCTGGAGTGTTCCGTCAGGATTTAAAAGCGTGGGGGCTAATATGCCTAGTTTATCAATTTTGTTTTTTTCAGAAGCTAGAGTAGCAGTAGTATCATCTAAAGGAAAGCGTTCAAAAGTTTTAACCATAGTACTCAAACCACCTTTTTGAACAATGGTGTCAGAGTTAAGGAGAATAATGTATTTACCTTTGGCAACCTTAATTCCTTGGTTATTGGCTGAGGCAAAACCTTTGTTGTGTTTATTAGCAATGACCTTAATATTTTTGCTGTCAAAGCTATCTCTGATGGCAGTCGCGGTGTTATCTTTAGAATCATTATCAACAATTATGATCTCTGTTCTCTTAGCCAAAATTTTAGATGACTGAGCTTCTTTCCAGGCGGCTTCAATGGTTTGGAGAGTTAATTTTTTGGTGTTGTAAGAAACTATGATAATGGTAAGAGTCATGAATTTTTATTCATTATTACTGAAATAATCGCGCTCTACCCAACTTATAATTTAGCTCCTGAGTCTCTCTCTCGCCAATTTTTACAGCAGGAACCCCACCCACAATCGCTTGAGGAGGAACATCTTTGGTCACTACAGCTCCAGCTCCTATCACTGCTCCCCTACCAAGAGTAACCCCTGGAAGAATAATAGCCCTAGGCCCGATAAAAACGTAATCTTCAATTATTACTTTTTCTTCAACTGGACGCATGTCGTTACTCTGAATATCATGCTCGCTAGTCCAGATCATGACTTGAGAGGCGATATCAACGTGACTACCAATTTCTAGCCCACCCTGAGAATTGGGGAGTTGCTTGCGCCCATCAAGAGTAGCTTGTTCGCCAATTAAAGTATCCTCGCCAATGGTGATGTGACGAGGATCATAAATTCTAGCCATCATATGGATAGTAGAGCCTTTGCCAATTTTAATCCCAAAAAGGCGATAAAAAAATCTTCGAGCGTGGTGTGATGGTATATAACCCACTGCCCACCATAAAAAACCAGTCACAGCCTCTAAATAAATGGCTGTTAAGCGACGCTTGATTTTGATAAGTAGCATTAATGGCTAGTATAGCATTTGTTTTACGGGTATTTTCTCCCTAAGTATTGATAGGCAGCCTCAGTCACTACTCTGCCTTGGGGTGTACGTTTCAAAAAACCAATTTGCAACAAATAAGGCTCAATTACTTCCTCAATTGTACCTGGGTCTTCAAGAAGAGTGGCGGCCATAGTTGATAATCCAACAGGACCACCTTTGTGTAAGACAATAATCTTTTTTAGCAAGCGTCTATCAGTTTCATCCAAGCCCTTGGTGTCAATAGCAAGCATTTTTAAAGCATTATGAACTTCTGTGGGAGAAATTTGGCCTGATTTATTAACTTGAACATAATCTCGAACACGTTTTAAGAGCTTGAGAGCAATTCTGGGTGTTCCTCGAGAGCGTCGACCTATTTCTAAGGCTGATTTTTGATCAATTTTTACATTAAGTTTTTTAGCTCCCTTGATAATAATATCTGCTAGTGCTTGAGGTTTATAGTAAGACAAACGATGAATTAAGCCAAATCTATCTCTAAAGGGACCACTTAGTAGGCCAAATCTAGTAGTAGCGCCAACAATGGTAAACTGAGGCAACTCTAGCCTAACTGTTCTTGCAGAAGGACCTTTGCCAATCACAATATCTAAGACAAAATCTTCCATGGCTGGATAAAGGGTTTCTTCAACAATTTTTGGTAAGCGATGTATTTCATCAATAAATAAAACGTCGCCATCTTTCAGATTAGTTAGAATAGCTGCTAAATCACCTGCTTTATTTAAGGCTGTGCCAGAAGTAATTCTAATGTCAACATTCATTTCTCTAGCAATTAAGTAGGAAAGAGTAGTTTTACCTAAACCCGCAGGTCCAAATAATAAAGTGTGATCTAGAGATTCTTTTCTTTGCAAAGCTGCTTTAATACCTAAGCGTAAAGATTTTTTTATCGTGTCTTGACCTACAAATTCATCCCAGCTTTGAGCACGAAGTGTTTGAAGTAAAATTTCATCTTCTGGAGTTTGGTTTGTAGGTGGTTCTTGGTTCATTTTTAACTTAATTTTTGCAAGGCTTGTTTAATAGCTTCTTGTACTGAAAGTTGATCTAGATTGAGTCGCTCTAGAGCCTGTTGAATCGAATCATCATCCCATCCTAGAGAGCTAAGCGCATCACTCACAGTTTGTTGTTTAGGACTTAGAGGACCTAGATTGAGTTCTTTTAATTCACCCAATTTACCCCTTAGTTCAATAATAATTTTTTGAGCCATTTTTTTACCTATTCTAGGAATAGATTTAAAAAATGAAATATTAGCTTCTTGAACTGCGCTAATGAGCTGTTCTGGATTTTTGTCCATAATATGCAGGGCAGTTGTTGGTCCAATCCCAGAGACTGATAACATTAACTCAAATAATTCTTGTTCTTGGAAACTTAGAAATCCATAAAGCTCTAGTTTGTCTTCTTTAACATAAGTATAAATATATAAACATATTTCTTCTTTTTCTGCTGTTTGAACCAAGACTTTTTGGCTAGCAAAAACTCCATAACCTACTCCATTGACCTCGAGAATAATTTTATTTGCATGTACTTGAGGTTTGCCGCGTAAGTAGGAAATCATGTCTTTAATATAGCATGTGTGAGTACTATGCCGATGGCATCAATGGCATCATCAATGATCTTTTTTTGAGGAATATCTAGTTGTAGATGAATCATTTTTTCCATGGCAGCTTTATTAGCCTGACCATTGCCAGTGACAGTGAGTTTAATTTGATTGGGATAGTACTGAAAAATATTGAGATTATTTCTTGTGGCACAGCTTAAAATTACTCCTCTGGCTTCGCTCACTTGAAGGGCAGTTTTTTTATTTTTTGAGAAAAAGAGAGTTTCGATAGCCAACTCGTGAGGTTGATGCTGCTTAATAATTTTTTGAAGCTTGTTTTCTATAGATTGATAGCGATCAAAAATGTTTTTGGTTTTATTGGTTTGAATGCAACCAAAGTCAATAATTTCTGGCTTAGAACCAAGTCCTTTTCCAATTGCCCAGCCGATTCTGTCATAGCCAGGATCAATACCTAGTGTGATTAATTTATGATTTTTCATTAACTACTGCTTTATTTTTTCATCAGCCACTGCTTGAATAGTGTTTAAAATAATTTGAGCAGATTTGTCCCAACTAAATTTTTTAAGTTGATTTTTACCCTTATTTTGATAGCTTGTTTTTGCTTTAGTCGTGAGCTGGTAGGAAGTTTTCAAGCCCAAGCTAATTTCATCAATTTTCCTGGGATCAACTTGAATTCCTCCTTTTCCAACTACCTCTGGTAAGCTAGAAACATTAGAAACAATTGGCAGGCAATCATATTTGAGTGACTCTAGAGGTGGAATACCAAAACCTTCATATAGGCCAATAAGTATGCTTGCTACTGCGTTTTGATAAAGAATTGGTTTGATTTCATTTTTAATAAATCCTGTAAGAATAATATATTCAAAAAACGGTGAGGCTTTAATTCTTTCAATAATTGGATCTGCCAACCAACCAATTTTTCCAGCTAGAATAAGCTGGGGAAGCAATTTTTGGCTTTTGGTTTTACCTAGCTTGGCAATACTCAGACGACGACACAGTGTTTCATAGGCTTCTACTAGTCTAATGAGGTTTTTGCGAGGTTGGATTGTGCCAATAAATAAAAAGTATGGACGCCTAATGTGATGATGTTTAAAAAATTCATTGGTTTGCGTTATTGAGGCTGGGGTAATTTCATAAACTGCTGGTGGTGCAACTACAACATCATTAATATTTTTTTGATAAGTATTAACAACATCAGCTTTTGTAAATTGACTAATCGCAATTACTTTATTTGCATGTTTAACACTATATTTTGTCCAATATTTAAGTTGAATTAAATCTGATTGTTGAAATTGATCTGGATACTTCAAAAATGCTAAATCCATAACTGATGACACATAAGGAACTGGACTCTGCCGAGGTGCATAATGTCCTGGCGTGTATAAAACATCATACTTATGTTTATTTAAAAATAAATGAATTGGCTCGGCAAATTGGGTCCACAAAAAACTTGGGCCAAATATTTTATATCTCCAGCCATTTCTCTCTTTAGGGAGGTCGTGATTGGGTTGTTTTGTAAGTAAGACAGTTGTTTCAATTTGTGTATTTTTTTTTGTGATTTTAGCTAGAGCTTTTATTATTTCAAATGCATAAATATTACTCCCCACACGATTAATGACATTGGCTTCATTTGCATCTATAACTAGCCGAAGTTTGTTTTGATTCATTGTTGTATGAACTATTCTTGTAATCGCATTGCTTTTTTATAAACCTCAATAGTTTCGTTTGCAACTCTATCCCAATTAAACATTTGCAACCTAATAATCATTCTTTGTAGGCGCTTTCTTTGTTTTTCAATAGGTTCATCTAAAATGTTTTCTATACCAGATTGAATACTTTTAACACTTTGTGGGTCTACTAGCTCAGCTGCATTGCCGGATACTTCTGGCATAGATGAGACGTTGGATGTTACAACTGGTGTGCCATGAAAAAATGCTTCTAATATGGGCAGTCCAAAACCTTCATGGAGGCTAGGATAGCAGAGCATTTCTGCTTCTGAATATAAAACTACCAGCTCTTCATCACCAACTTGACCTAGAAAGCGCAAGTTAGGATGTTTGATTTGTTCAGTTTTATCCCAGCCCTTTTCTCCAGCAATAATTAATTGATAATCTTTTGCTAAAGGCTTCCACGCTTCTATTAGATTAGTTAAATTTTTTCTAGGCTCTCTAGTTCCTACAAAGAGTAAATACGGTTTGGTTAATTGAAGATTATTTCTAATCATAACTGCTTTTTCTTCTTCAAGAAGTTGGCTTATTGTTCTAAATTCATCTGGCAAAGCCTCAGAAACAACATGAATTTGGTAGTGGGGTATTCCTAATAGATTAATAATATCTTTTTTTGTAGCTTGGCTAACTGCAATAATTTGAGCCTGACGTTCTTTGAGGATTTTCCATGAGCGTTGATGAGCCCTAAGAATGCCATGGTGGGCTGTTTCTGGAAATTTAATCATGGCCACATCATGGATTGTTGAGACGATTGGCATATTTTTATCAGGAGGCTGGAGCCAATCCCATGAGTGGAATAGATCAATACTAGGCAAATATTTTTTAACAGAATTTTGACCAAACTTCCATAAAGAGCTCATAATAGAAGGTGGTAGCGAATGTATAGAATTTTTCTTAATTTGATTTTTTTTAACAAAATTTTCTAAAAGTTGTCTCTGTCTTAATGAATAGCCAAAAGCTGAAACTCGCACTCCGGTTTTTTGATTTAAAGCTTGAACTAGATTACTAGTATATCGAGATACGCCTCTGCCATAAATAATGGGTGTGATGTCAATGCCAATGTTCATAGTTGTAATTGCGCAGTAGGTTTATTTTTACTAAAGACCCGGACAAAGCCGATATTAGGATAGTCTAGCGTATTTATCTCATGAAAGCCAAGTGACCAGAGCTCTGATCTGAGTTGATCATCTGGATCTGTAAGGTCACGCAGATAATCAAATAGCAGTACGTATTGGTAATCACTAACACTTTTAATTTTTAAAGAAAGTTGCGCAACGTTTTTAATATATAGTTTTCCTGTAGTTATAACGGGAAAATTTATTTGATCGTACCATCTCCAGGGAGAGAATGGGGCTGGATAGGAAAAAAGTAGCACTGTTTCTGATGCTGGATATTTTGTAGCTATGTTTTGGTATAGTGCTTTCCAGTTTTCTCTTTGATAATTTGGGTTAAGGTGATATTGAAGTGTGCCAGATAAATTTAGAGCTAATAGTATGGAGATAAAAATAGTAGCAAGATGTTTACTTTTATTGTTTGAAGAAATACTTATTAAAGAGCTGAAAAGTAAATACATGGCAGGTAGTAAATATAATACTCGCTTGGGTCTAATTACTGGAATAAAAAATGAAATAATCCAGGCCGATGTAAGGGGAATTACTAGCCAGAAGATTAATAGTTTAATTTTATTTAGAAATTTTTTCTTTTTTAATAGCTTATGATTTAAATAAATTAAATACAAACACAAAAGAAATAAGATGACAGAAATACTAATGAAAAATTGATTTAGCTCAATATTTATTACTCCAAAAATAAATTTTCCTATTACTAAACTCGGGCTTTTGAGCTGAGAAATACTAACCACGCTTTCCCATCCTGGTAACTCTTGTCTAAGGCCTTCCCCTACCATAATCTGTTGAAAAAATTTTGGTATCCAAGGAAGAAAACCTAAAATTATTAATCCAGAGCTAGTAATAATCTCCCGCCAAAATCTACGATGATAGCAGCTTAACCAAATAATTTGAGACAACCATAGAAATGGATATAAGTAAGATGAAAATAATCCTAAAAGAGAAGTAAGGGTGTAGCCAATCCAGTTGGATTTTGAAAATTTCTTTTTCTTGGTTGCTTTAATTAAATAAAGCCATGACAAAACTGCTAGCATTGCTGGAAGAGAATATGGCCGTAATTCTTGTGAGTAAAAAATATGAAACGATGAGGTGGCTAGTAGCAAGCTAGCTAATAGGCCTGTTTTTTTATTAATTAAAATTCTTCCTGCTTCATAAGTAGCCCAAATAGTGATTAATCCTGGAATCAAGGCTCCAACTAGTCTCAACCACCATTCTGATGAGGAGATTTTTATTGCAAAAAATAAAATTAAATGAATGAGCGGAGGCTGAAAATCTCCGGAAATATCTAGTTGCTGTGACCATGGACGAGAGCTTTCTAAGGCTTGAGCAGCTTCATCTAACCAAAAAGATCCATTGAGCTGAGGCAGGCGTAAACCTAGGGCCAAAACTAAGATTAAAATTATAAAACTGTGTTGTTGCCATAATTTTTTAACCATCCTTTTTATTATGGACAATCTAGAAACAGATGACTAGATTGGGTTTTGGTTGAAATTGAGTTAGAATAATAGTTCATGCAAAAATATTTCAAAGATAAAACTGTGTTAGTAACTGGAGCGGCTGGCTTTGTTGGCTCTCATTTAGTAGATGCTTTATTGAGTAATGGGGCCACAGTAATCGGGGTAGATAATTTTATTACTGGTCGTAAAGATAATTTAGCTGACTTATTTGAAGCCGATGAATTGAAAGCTCAAGCCGGTAGATCAACAGCTGGAATCGATGGATCCACGGTGGGTAATTTTGCTTTTATACAAACTGATGCTATTCAATCACCGGCTACTTATTTAGATGAAGAAATTAAAGTTGACGTAATTTTTCATTTAGCCTCCCCTGCTAGCCCGCCACGATATCAAAAATATCCAGTTGAGACTTATTTAGTTAATTCTTTAGGCACTCATCACTTATTAGATTATTTGCATACATCTAATCCCAATGGAAGATTTATTTTTGCTAGCACTTCAGAAGTTTATGGAGATCCTGATATTCATCCTCAAGTAGAAGATTACTGGGGTAATGTTAATCCAAATGGAGTGCGGTCTTGTTATGACGAAAGCAAGCGATTGGGTGAAACAATTTGTGGAGTTTTCCAGCGGGATTTTGGTTTGAATGTGCGAATTGCGCGGATTTTTAATACCTATGGCCCACGAATGGACCCTGCGGACGGTAGAGTAATTCCTAATTTTATTAAGCAGGCTTTAGGTAATGAGCCACTGACTGTTTACGGGGATGGTGAGCAAACTCGCTCTTATTGTTATGTGAGTGATTTAGTGGATGGACTAGTAAAGTTAGCCGGAGTTGACGGGGCGCGGGGAGAAACAATAAATTTAGGTAATCAGGATGAATATACAGTGAATCAAGTAGCGGAAATAATAAGGGAGTTAGTAGGATCAGGCGGTGAGTTGGTTTATAAAGATTTGCCTTTGGATGATCCTACTAGGCGTAGGCCGGATATTAGTAAGGCTGAAGAATTATTGGGTTGGAAGCCTGAGGTAGGCTTTAAAGAGGGGTTGAGAAAGACGATTCTGGGTGTTAAAATTGCGGGTGTTGAAATTTAAGATTAAATATTATTTATGCACGAAGATTTACCCCTTCCCACAACAATTTTCTTCTTCTTCCCAGACCCCCTCAGACCCCTGTAGTCATTTTGCCCTTTTTTTGATGTCCTTAAAGAAGCTGGTGAAATGGAAATAAAAAGGCTGGTGAAATGGAAATAAAAAAATGTTGAGTAATAATACGAGTCAAATAGTGTTTCTAATGTTTTAGCCTGGACAATATTTATATCCAAATTAAGAACAGTTCAGTTTGATGAAATCTCATCAAAATTGATGCATTTGCATCAAAAGTGAAATGAAGATTTGGAATGAAAATTGAGGGGGGGGTAAAACTGGGAATAATTTTTTAATTTCATATTAGTTGGTGTTGTTACGAATGGTGCGGTTTTGATACCATTTTTGACAATGCCAAATGTGCTGTTAAAATGTGCTTGAAAACTAACTTAAAAAAAGATAATTAATCTCTAGCTTCGACACGGTGGCACCTTCTCCACCTCGGGAGCTTACTATCTTAAGGTTTATTTGTAGTTTCAGACCAGTGGATTGACGTTCGCTCAACGGTCTTACTAAGAGTTTAATTATCTTTTTTTATCGGAAAATAGTACTAAGAAAATATGGCCAAGTGTATCAATCTACTTAAATTATTTTGCAAATCTGAATTCAAACTCCACTCTCTTAAATTTTTCTAAAACTTTAGGAAAGTCTTCCCAAAAATAGTAATTATCTGGATGCTGTTTTAGCCATTGGTTGTCATTACTAATGAAGTAAACTTTTTTGACCTCAGGGTGTTTCTCCAGCTGTAAGAGCGTGTCATAGAGAAAGATATTTTGGGCGGGACTGGTGTGATGTGAAGAGGCATCAAGAGTAATAAACCAGCTTTCTCCTACTGCAAAAACTTGAGCTTGGTTTTCAAAAACAGTCACAATTGGCACATTTAACTCTGGCTGGATCCTTTTTAAAAAGTTTAAGCCATGATGTTTAAAAATCTCATTTTTAGCATCACTGGTAATAAAGATTAGATCTGGATTTTGAGTTACCAGTTGCTTTTTGAGTATTTGTTTTTCTTGAGTAAACTTAAGACCAGCACCGATGTCAGCCACCAGCTGATCATTAATAACTATAAAATTAAGTTGCTCATTGTTTGTTGGAGAAAGTAAAAGATTGTTTAAAGTTTGTGGCTGAGCTGGAATCTGCACCTCTTCTGTTAGGAGTTGGTAATAATTACACTGCTGACGGCAATCAATCTCTTTAAGTTGGATCCCAAATTGATGTTTATATTTTTCAAAAGATTCATTTATTGTTAATTGCTGACTAACATTGGCATTAGTAATAAATAATTCTTGCTGAGGATTTTGGGTGATTAGCTGTTGATACTTTTGCAAATCATCAGCATTAATTGGTTGAGTTTTATAATCATTTTTGCCGTAAAGATCAAATAAAATTGGCTCAATAGCAGTTAATAAAATAGGCTGAGGCTTATTTTTAGCAATCCGTAAAGGCAAGTAACGATTGGCACGCCTAATAGCTACAAAATTACTAGGACGATAGGTATCACGGAAACTGGCTACAATGCCGCTAGTCATGCCCATAAAGTACTGGACCAAACCCAGATGAACTAGGACAGTTATTAATAAAAATAGATTAATTAGCTTGGAAATTTTCTTTGGTTTAATTCTCAGAGCAAGATAATTAATAATAATTAAGATGAGAAATAACCACAGGTTGGTAGGGCTAGATTTAGTAGGCAGGGTATAAAAACTAGGCGCGGTAAAGACAATAGCTAGAAGTAAAAATCTAAAAATAGAGTTATTGGTAAATTTTTTAATTAATAAATCAAACAAAACTACAGTGCCGATCATTAAAATTAAATTAGCAAAGTAAAACATGGCGGGTTCATGATAAAGGAGATAGAAAGGGATTAAATAAAGGCTGTAGGCAGTGCCAATATCAGGCTGATATTGCTCAACACAACTTTGCCAACAATATTTTTCTACCCAGCACTTAGTGGTAGCAACATACTTAGCCTGACTTGCGTTAAGGGCAAAGCTTTTTACCAGGCTATATTCTGTAAAGGGACGCTTGTGGACTAAAAGAATTAAGATTATGCCAGAAATTAAAACAGGCCAGGATTTCTGTAGCCAGATAGAAAAGCGTTTAAATCGTAGTGATTCTTGCTCTTTAACTATTTTTTTGTTTAGCAAGGAGTAGCTTTTTAATGTTAAACCTGCCATGGCCCAGTAGGTAAAAGCTACTTTAGAGGCTGAAAAAACATCAATAATAAATGCATTAATAAATAAACCAAAAGTTGCAGCGATAAAGCCAACAGTTAAAGTTTGATTTAAATTATCTTTGGGCAGTCTGAGTGATAAAGTTTTGATAATTAAAATTACCAAGCCAAAAAATGTCACAAATCCCAATAAGCCAGTTTCACCAAGCACACGCAAAAAGTTATTATCAGTACCATCGGCCTCTGTAAACTCTGTAGCGCTTCTCCTGCTAAGAGTAGCGTAACCTTTGCCAGTAAAAGGATTAATGCTAAAGCCATCTAAAGCCTGAGGCCAGAGAGTATCAAGGCGAATCCCCATAGATAAACCGTATTTCTGAGCGTTAAGCGACCAAGTTTCATTACCTTTTATTGCAGTAGCATCAATTGGAGTGGAAAAACCTGCAGGACGTAAAAATGG
>JAHJBU010000047.1 GCA_018813375.1 Patescibacteria group bacterium | reverse complement strand
GGAAAGAGTAAGAGAGGAAATTATTGGCGGGCTTTGGCTGGCAAATATGGATTGGTATCAGTTTACTGGTGAGGGTAGCGATGCTCAAAATTATTCTTCTAAAGAAGCATTTATTAAAGCTGCATTGGAGGGGCAAACGTTTACACTTGGTATTCCAGTTAGGGCTGATATTGATTGGGGTAATGTTGATAAAGATGTGTATCCCGGTAAAGCTGCATATGGAGTTAGACCGTCTATACTATTTTTGAAGATGGTGGATGGGGTTAGGCTGGATAGCATAAACCTTCAAATAATGGATGCGGATGCTTTTAAGGATTATATGGATGGCAAGGGTTGGTTGAATCCCGAAAATGAGGCTTATGCTTCATATGCTACTCCTTTGGAGAATTCTGCCATTAGTACAGTCAATTTTTCGGTTGATGAGAGTGGTGAATTAGTGATTTCTACGGGGAGCTATTATGTTGGTGAGTATTTTCCGTACTCGGATGAGTTTTTGGTGGGTAGGTTTGATGGTGAAGAAGAGATAGGTAGCCAGGCGGATAGTGCGGTTTCGCGTTTTTTGGGTATAGCTATACATGAGCTGATACATTTTTCCGCGGGTGAGTTGAGTTTAACGGGGCTTGACGGTACGGTGATTAAATATATAAGTTTATCTAGACTCGATCAAGACGTGCCAAGAGATGAATGGTATGTTGAGCCAACGCTTTTTACTTTTGCTGAGTAATGCTTTATACTTTTGTTTATGAGAGGAGTAGTGGTATTTAAGTATCTGCTGGCATGTGTGTTGATTGTGATAATTAGTATGGGTTTAGGTATGGGTTGTTGGCTGGTGTCTAATCGATTTGGGTTGGCTGGAAGTTCGTTAATTAACAATAGGCTGGGTTTGAGAGAGTATCTGGGAGCGGCGGAGTTTTCGAGTGGGCCTTTGATTTACAGAGCAGAAACTAGCGGTGGTTTGTCGGTTAGTTCTTTGAAGGTTGTTCCCCATGATTTTTGGATGGTTACTTCTAAGTGTATCGCTGAGTCTATTGGTGGCGAGAGGATTTTTTGTGTAGAGGAGCTGGTAGAAAAAGATAAATTGGTTATAAATGTTTACCCTAATACGGAGCAGATTGGGCTGACAAAGCCGGAGACGGTGGATAGGCTTTTGAACATGGTGATTATTTCTGTGCTTGAACCAGCTTTTGGCTTGAGGGCTGAATTAAAAAATGCGATACTTGATAAAGGTAGCAAAGGTTTTGTATTTAAATGGTAAAAAAAAGTTGGTTAATCATCTTGGTTTTGGTAGGGGTGTTTTTGATTGGAAAAAATCAGGTCTTTGCTACTGAAGAAGGTTATGTGGATTGTGGAGACTGGGATGCAGTTGAACAGCAATGCATTAACTGCGATTATAATGCGGCGACGTGTGAGGTGGGGTGTGGTACAAATTGCGACTGTGGGTCTAATTGTCCTGGTGGTGAATGTATACCTAATTGGCCGGATTGTGAAACTGATTGTGACTATCCAGGAGGGTGGAGAGAGGACGGTTGTGGAAACAGTGGTTGGTGTGATGCGACTGAGGATTGTATTCCTGAGTGTACGCCAAATTGGCAAAATCAGGAGTGCGGTTGGTGGACTTGTTCAAGTGAACAAATGTATCAGATAGATGTTAATTGCACTGCGGATCGGTGTGTAGATGATGGTAGTTGTTTGCCCCCAACATGTTCAATGATTAGTGGGGAGCCAAAACCATGGATAAATCAGAGTTATGACTATACTGCTACAGGGGTGGCGGGTGGTGGGAATTTAACGGGGCTTAGGTTGTGGGAGACGGTGACTAGCGGGGAAGCCTGGCATGAATTGATTTATCCTGACCCTGGCACTTTTTGTACAACTAGTTCTTGTACTGCTTCTTGGAGTTGGGATGTTTTGGGCTACAAGTATGTGGTGTGTAATGCTCATAATGATACTTTGCCAGAAAACGCAGTTAATAGTAGATGTACTGGAAATCCGTTTAAGACTGTTTTTGATACTTGGTCAGATTGTGATGTAGCTGATAGCGATCAGATGACAGTGGCGGTGGTGGATAATAAAACTTGTACGGTGACTTTGGATGACGCTAGTATTGATCCAGGCGGTAGTGTAACCGTTACTTATTCTGGGAAGGTGAATGGGCCGGAAAGTGATGAGGTGCGGGTGTGGGTGGAGAAACAAGATGGGAGTGAGATTAGTATTCCGCCAACTGTAGGTGGGGAAGCAATTGTGCCGATGGTGTGGGGTGGAGTTTATTATTATCAAGCTGGTAGTTGTGATATTTTAACGCCATATGTTGATAGTTGTCTTAATAAAACTAAAACAATAACTTTTCCTGAAGTAGGAGACTATTATATCCACTGTGATGTTCCAAGTGACCCGAGAAAATGCAGTGGCAATCCGTTTTGTAGTTATGAAACTGAAAGTCCTTCTGCGCCAATTTCTAATGATTGTGGCGCTAATGGTTGGGTGAGTTGCAGTGTCAGCAGTGATAATGCATTTTTAGAAGTAGTCGCACCAATATCAACTGCTGACATTAAAGCTGATGGCTCTGATATTGATATTACTATAACTGAACCAGATTCGTTTTTACTTAGTTGGACTTCAACAAATGCTACGTGGTGTACCCTGTCTTTGGATACCGTTGATGTGCCAGATATGACGCTTAATGGCAGTGAGACAGTGAATTTTTACCCAAGGACTGATGCGTATGAATTTGAATTAATTTGTGGCAATGCTTGGAATTCTGCTACTGATAATATTGGGGTGATAGTGGATTGCGGAGCTTTAACTGCTGGTGTTGATGCCAATGGTGAGCCTGGTGATATTACTACTTCTTATGACTACACCATTAATTGGAATTCAACTTTTGCCAATAGCTGTACGCTTGAGCGTAATACCGTTGATTTAGGAATAGAGTCAAACAACAGTAGTAAAGCCGAACTTGCAGAAGCCAATGGTGACTATATTTATGATTTGGTTTGTACTAATACCTGTAGTGAAACTGCCTCTGATAGTGTGACTGTGACAGTAGATTTATGTGGTAATACTATTTGCGAGGCGTTTGAAAATTGTCTTGATTGTCCCGAAGACTGCGGAGAATGTCCTAAAGCTTGGTGGCAGGTCTGGGGTGGTAATTTATTTGCCGGTCTTACTAGCAGTAGTGCAATTGTCTCAGATATTCCTAGTGATATTACCTGCATTGAGCCAGCTTGTACGCCAGGATTGTCAGTGTTAGATAGAGCTAGTATAACTGATAGCGATGGTTTCCCCGTGACCGGCGGAGGTGCTATTGAGGCTAACGGCGAAATGGTTACATATAGAGATCCCTATGTTTATGTCATAGGTAGTGCCCAGACGCGTTTTTATGAAAATTATGATTATTTTTATAGCAAATATAGTTTAGGGTTATCTCCACCTGATGATTTTACTGGGAGTGAGGGCGATGCACAAAAGCCTATTTATGACCCAGATAAAGTTGCATATTTTCGTTCTGGAGATTTGACTATCCAGAGCGCGTGGGCTGTAGCAGATGGGGAAAGCTATGTAGTTTTTATAGATGGCAATTTAATAATTGATGATTTTTCAACTGTGGGTGAGCTGATTACCGTTGCAGAGGGTGGCTTTTTAGCATTTATTGTTTCTGGAGATATTAATATTACTGAGAGCGTTGGTTATAGTGTTTTAACTAATACCGCAGGAAATATCGAGGGAATATATATTGCCGACGGAGTGCTAAGCGTAGCTACTAATGGCGTGGCAGATAAGAGATTTGTAGGTGAGGGCACATTTGTGGGCTGGGAAGATGTTAGTATCCTACGTGATTATGATGTTGTATTGGGAGAGAATAACGAAAGTTATCCAGCAGAGACCTTTATTTACAGGCCGGATTTTATGAAAAACACCCCAGAAAAAATGAAGCGCGCCCAGATGCTTTGGCAGGAGACGAACTAGGGGGCAAAGTGCGCAATTTGTCTTGAAGTAAATTATTACTTATAAATATGACAAAACAACAAAACTCGCTGATTCTACTATTCCCAAAAGATATTGGACAGACTTGAAACGAAAACTAAGAATTGAAGGAAGTGAGGTGTACGAAAAAATCGTACAACTGAAGTTTGAAGCCAAGGACGGTAAAAAATATGCGACAGATTGTTTCTCTACAGAAGACTTACTTCGTGTTATTCAATCTATACCATCTCCAAAAGCAGAACCTTTTAAACTCTGGCTTGCAAAAGTAGGTTACGAAAGAATAGAAGAAACAGAAGATCCAGAACTTGCATTTGAAAGAGCTATAAAAACATATCTCAAAAAGGGATACTCAAAAGACTGGATTAACCAAAGGCTCAAAAGTATTGAAGTACGGAAAGAACTTACTGATGAGTGGAAAGAGCGTGGAGTAGGGGAAGGACTCGAATACGCCATATTGACAGATGAAATCACTAGAGCGTGGGCAGAAAAGAGTATTAAAGACTACAAGAAATTTAAAGGTTTGAAAAAACAAAACCTTCGGGACAATATGACAAACCTTGAATTAGTTTTGACCATGTTGGCAGAGGCTACAACTAGCGAAATCTCAAAAGGTGGCACTATAGCCGGAAATACGAGAAAAGAGATTGAGGAAAAGACGGGGAAGAAAGTACTCTCGAGTAAAAATGTAAAGCAGTTGAGAGGAAAAGATGAAACGCTCCCAGATGCTTTGGTAGGAGACGAACTAGGGGGTGGTGAGTGAATTTAAAAAGCTCTGCAAGTTAATTAGTTTTAAGCTTGGTAGATATAGGTTATGTAGCTCGTTTTTACCTTTTGCGGGTTTATTTTATATTAAAATACTCATTTCACTTTTGATGCAAATGCATCAATTTTGATGAGATTTCATCAAACTGAACCTGCTCTTAATTTGGATATAAATACTGCCCAGGCTTAAAATATTAGTGT